>JAGRKR010000047.1 GCA_020442225.1 Hyphomicrobiaceae bacterium
CTCGAGATCGCCGCGGCCGGCGGCCACAACATGCTGATGGTCGGCCCGCCCGGCTCCGGCAAGTCGATGCTGGCGCAGCGCCTGCCGTCGATCCTGCCGCCGCTCTCGCCGCGCGAGATGCTGGAGGTCTCCATGCTCTCGAGCCTCGCTGGCGAGCTTTCGGGCGGCGCGCTCACGACCGAGCGGCCCTTCCGCGCGCCGCATCATTCCGCCAGCATGGCTGCCCTCGTCGGCGGCGGCTCGCGGCCGCAGCCCGGCGAAATCTCGCTCGCGCACCGCGGCGTGCTGTTCCTCGACGAACTGCCCGAGTTCGCGCCGCAGGTGCTCGATGCGCTGCGCCAGCCGCTCGAGGCCGGCGAAACGGTCATCGCCCGTGCCAACCACCGCATCACCTATCCCGCGCGCATCCAGCTCGTCGCCGCCATGAACCCGTGCAAGTGCGGCCGGCCCGAGACCGGCGTCGCCTGTCGCCTCGGCCGCCATTGCCAGGAGCGCTACCAGTCGCGCATCTCCGGGCCGCTGCTCGACCGCATCGACATCGAGGTGGAGGTGCCGGCGGTGACCGCCGCCGATCTCGTGCTGCCGGCCCCGAGCGAGGGCAGCGCCGAGGTGGGCGCGCGTGTCGGCCGCGCCCGCGAGTCACAGGCCGCGCGCTTCGCCCGGCACGGCGCGCCGACCGTCACCACCAACGCGGAATGCTCGGGCCGCCTCCTCGAGACGGTCGCCATGCCCGATGCCGACGGCGTAGCCTTCCTGCGCGAGGCGGCGAGCGCCCTCGGCCTCACCGCGCGCGGCTTCCACCGGACCTTGAAGGTCGCGCGCACCATCGCCGACCTCGACGGCCGGGAGATGGTGGGGCGGGCAGACGTCGCCGAGGCGCTGGCCATGCGCGGGGAAGCCCGGCGGGCGCGTCTCGCGGCGTGAGTGGGTGGTGAGTAGCGGGGCGCAGCGGCGGGGGCGGCCCGCGGTCGCGCCTTGCCGTCGTGCAGCGCCGCCGACTAGTCCCCCGACGCGACGCGGACCGGCGCCGGTCGCGCAGGGGCCGTGACTGCGGGCGATGTCCGCGCATCCTCGGGTGTGACGGTCGTGGGGGATGCCGGGGCGTCGGTCGTCACGCCGGGCGTGGCGATATCGGCCGCCGCCTCCGCCGCACGTCCGCGCAACAGCCGCTCGCTGATGACGCCGAGCATGACCAGAACCGCGCCGAGCGCCTGCTGCGGCGAGAGTTGCTCGCCGAGCACGAGCACGCCCATGACCACGACCGTCACCAGCTCGAGACTGACGATGATCGCATATCCGCTCGCCCTCAGCCTCGGCAGGCTGTAGGCGAAGGCCGCCATCTGCACGACGCCGCCGACCAGCGCGATGCCCGTTACGCGCGCCCAGTCGATGGTGCTGGCCGGCAGGATCAGGCCGACCGTCAGGCCGATCACCAGCATGGTCGTGCCGATGCCGGCGTAGATGCAGGTGGCGGCGGCGAACGGCGAGGTGAGGCTCGTGTAGCGGAACGAGATGGCGAGGTAGGCGCTGTAGATGACGGGAACGGCCGCCGCGTAGGCGAGGCCGACGAGGTCGATGCTGTTGCCGTTCAGCGCCGGCCAGCCCGTCAGCGCCACGCCGGACACGATCAGCGCCAGCGCCACGAGCGTCGAGCGGCCGGGACGATGGCCGTAATAGACCCTGTCGATGAGCACGGCGAACATCGGATAGGAGAAGAACACCGTGATCGCTACGCTGGAGGGGATGCGCTCGATGGCCTTGAAGTAGCAGAGCGCCTGCGCGGCGCCGAGTACGAAGCCGTTGAGGAACAGGATGCGTCCGCCTTGCCGCCACTCCAGGCGCAGGCCGTGGCTGGTGGCCAGCGCCAGCGGCAGCAGCACCAGCAACGCCAGCGCATAGCGCCAGAGCAGGAGCGAATGAGAGTTGAGCCCGGAGGCGTAGAGGCCCATTGCGAGCGTCGGCACGGTGCCGACGCAGATGCTGCCGGCGGCCGCGGCGAGGGCGGCAGGCGCCGTGCTGTTCCAGCGGCTGGCGGGCTGCGCCGGGGTGTCGCTCATGTTGGCATCGGTTCCGCGTGGGCAAGCTTCGCGATGATCGGCGCCGCTGGCACGTGCCGGCGTTCCGCCGCAGTCGGCGATCATGTGCAGGACGTCTCGGGTCGGGTTCGGTGCAGAGCAGGTCGGGTCGTCGTTCGGGTCGGGGCACGGGCGGAGCAGGCGAACCGCGCCGAGGCTCCGCCAGAGACTCGGTGGCGATCATAAACCTTACGGGCTGCTTTCGGCGAGCACGTTGACGCACCGCCGCACCGCTCCCTGCAAACAGGGGTTGCCAGAAATTAAGCACGTTTCCTGTTGTCTTGCGTGAAGTCGCGAGCGGTAAGCGTTTGGCAAGGCCGCCATGTTGCGATGCGCAAATCCAAGGATCGCCGAAAACCTGGGGCGCCGTGCCGAGAATTCAACAGACCAACGTCGCGTCGACGACGGGAACGGTCGCGAGCCGCTCCAGCGCGCCGGCCATGGCCCATGGCAGGCGGTCGCGAGGGCTGTTGCGTCGCGGCCTGGATGCCGTGCGCCGCGTGGGCGCGAGCGCCCGTCTCGTCGCCGGGCTCACGGTGGCCTGGGGGATGGGGCTCGCCGCGGCGGCCGTTCTGCTGCCGGCGCTGTCGCTGCTGCCCCGCCTGTTGCTCCTCGCGACCGGTGTCGGCGTGCTGGCGGCCGGCATCCTCGCCTTCCGGCGCGGCGAAGCGCATGACGAGGCCGGGTCGCCGGCAGGTCTCGACAAGGTCGCTGCGCTCGGCGAACGCCTCGAGCGCAGCATCGAGAACCTCAAGGACATCCAGTGGCAGCTCAAGGAGAACGAGGCGCGCTACCGCGACCTTCTCGACAACCAACAGGACGTCATCCTCCGCCGTGACGGCGAGGGGGTGCTGACGTTCGTGAACAATGCCTTCTGCCGCGCGTTCGGTGTTGATCGCGAGCGCGTGCTCGGGCGGCCCTTCGCCCCCCGCGTCCTCGAGGGCGAGGCCAGTCCGCCGGCCTTCGGCGACGGTGGTCGCCGGCGCTATGTGCAGCAGGTCGTCACGTCGAGCGGTCCGCGCTGGTTCGTCTGGGAGGATCATATCGTCACGGGCGAGGAGGGACGGAGCAGCGAGACGCAGAGTGTCGGCCGGGATATCACCGAGCAGCGCCGGGCGGAGCTCGATCTCCAGGACGCGCGGACTCAGGCCGAGCAGGCGAGCCGCGCCAAGTCGCGCTTCCTCGCCGCCATGAGCCACGAGATCCGCACTCCCATGGCCGGCATCCTCGGCATGACGGAGCTCCTGAGCGACACCCAGCAGACGGCCGAGCAGCGCAACTACTGCTTCGCCATCGAGAAGTCGGCCAAGACGCTGCTCATGCTGATCGACGAGATCCTGGACTTCTCGAAGGTCGAAGCCGGCAAGCTCGTCTTGAACGAGGCGGAGTTCCGTCTCGACGAGAGCGTACAGACGGTGGTCGAGCTGCTCTATCCTCGGGCGCGTGAGAAGGGCCTCGAGCTTGCGTGGTCGATCGATCCGGCGCTGCCGGCCGTGGTGGTCGGCGACGAAACGCGCATTCGCCAGATCCTCATCAATCTCGTCGGCAACGCCATCAAGTTCACCGATCGGGGCGGCGTCAGCCTCGCCGTCCGCGCGGCAGAAGGCGAGCCGAGCGGAGATGCGGCCGGCGATGACATTGCCATGGCGATGACGGTGCGCGATACCGGCATCGGCTTGGCCTCCGACAGCGCGCGTACGATGTTCGCGGAGTTCGAGCAGGGAGAGGCGGCACGCCGCGGGCAGCGCGGCGGTACAGGGCTCGGTCTCGCCATCTCCGAGCGTCTGGCGCGGGCCATGGGCGGCAGGATCACCGTGGAAAGCCGGCCAGGGGCGGGCGCCGCCTTCACAGCCATGTTCGCCGTGCGTCGGGTCACAACGGCGGGTGCCCTTGCAGACACCTGGCCGCATGTGCGGGAGCGTCGCCGCGTCGCCATTGTGAGTCCGCGCAGGATCGAAAGCGAGACCCTGTGCCAGGTCCTGTCGCGGTGTGGGCACGACGCCCGCGTGTTCGGCGCCACCGACGTCGCGGCCGCGTCGACGTGGCAGGGCGACGTCCTTCTGGTCGACGCCAGCGAGCCGGCGGACGACGCCGGGGCCTGGCTGGCGGCGCTGCGCCGCAGCCTGCCGGGAGACGTTCGCGGCATCTGCCTGCTCGAGGCCGGCGCGCGCGCGCCACTCGCGGCCTATCGGGCGGCGGGCTTCGACGCCTACCTCGTCCGTCCGGTCCGGCCGGCTTCGCTTCTGGCGCAGATCGACGGCCTGGTGCTCCGCGAGGACGCGGGCTCGCCGGTCGCCATCGCCCAGCAGCGGCCGAAGCCGCGGCAGCACGCGCGTCGTCGCATCCTGCTCGCCGAGGACAACGACATCAACGCCCTGCTGGCGCGCCGCGTGCTCGAGAAGTCCGGCTGCGAGGTCGTGCTCGCCGAGAACGGTCATGCTGCGGTGCAGTGTGCGATGCAGGCGCTGACCGAGGGGCCGCAGTTCGACCTGATCCTGATGGACATCCAGATGCCCGGCCTCGACGGCTTCGATGCCGCGCGCGCCATTCGCAGCGCCGTCGCCGACATGTCGCCCATGCCGCGCCTGCCGCCGATGGTGGCCCTGACGGCCAACGCCTTTGCCGAGGATCGCAAGCGATGCCTCGATGCCGGTCTCGACGACTACCTCGCCAAGCCGTTCGCCCGCCACGAGCTGGAAGCGATGCTCGAGCGCTGGTGCGGCGACGAGCTGGCGAGTGGCGCCCACGGCCGCATCGGCAATGACGCGGCATAGGCTGCTGTCTGGCGCGTGGGCGGCCCGCGGCGCTGCCGGCGATCGCGCAAAGTGGACGCTATGCTCATGATCTCAAGCGCAATTCGCGGGTCTTACGGCTCTCGATCGCCCGCGAGTCGATTCGGATCGCGCATGCGTCGAGCCATCGACGGCGCTCGGCCGTCGTACTGATGTCATCGAGTGCCGCTACTCGTCCCGTCATCTGCCGGAACCGATCCCGCGTTGCCGCAAGCGTCCCTGCATATCGCATTCTATTGCCCAGACGGCGGTCAGCCTGCTAGGCATGGTATGCGAATCACGTGAAGCGTCCAGCGGCTCAGTCTGCGAATTCACGCACCGCAGGACGCTCGTGCCCATTGCCCGCACGGCGGACACGGGATCGGTGACGGAGGCCCATGGCGCGGAGACGACGCATGAATTTGAGCCCCCGACGGTTGGCCGACAAACTCGTGGTCAATCGCGTTTCCTCTCTCGTTGGCAGCAACGGAGTGCTCGAGGCCAAGCGTCGGTTCGTCAAGCCCCTCATGCGCCAGCGCCTGCAGGGCGCCAAGCGCGCCGGGAGCGGCAAGGTCTATGGCCGCGTCGGAGATCTCGAGGTGCGGCTCTCCACATCGCGGGCCGAGTTGCGACAGGCGCAGCGGCTCCGCTATCGCGTCTTCTACGAGGAGATGTCGGCCACGCCGAGTCTCACAGCGCGCATGAAGCGCCGGGACGAGGACCCGTATGACGCCACCTGCGAGCACCTGCTGGTGGTCGATACGGCAGCCCCCGAGGGGGGGAGCGGCTGGGGCCAGCGCCTCAATGTGGTCGGCACCTATCGTCTGCTGCCGCAGGAGATGGCCGAGCAGGGCGGCGGCTTCTACTCGCAGAGCGAGTACGATCTGGCGCCGCTCGTCGCCGCCAAGTCGCCGAACTATCGCTTCCTCGAGGTCGGGCGCTCGTGCGTCCTCAAGCCCTACCGCAACAAGCGTACGGTCGAGCTGCTGTGGCATGGGTTGTGGACCTATGTGCGCGAGCATGGCTACGACGTCATGATCGGCTGCGCGAGCTTCGAGGGCCTCGATCCCGACAAGCACGCCATGGCGCTGAGCTTCCTGCACCATTACGCCGGCGCCCCCGAGGCCTGGCGGGTCAGGGCGCACGATCGACTCTATGTTCCGATGAACCGGATGGCGAAGAGCGAGATCGACGCCAAGGCGGCGCTCCGCGCGCTGCCGACGCTGATCAAGGGCTACCTGCGTCTCGGCGCGTATGTCGGGGACGGTGCGGTCATCGACCACCAGTTCGGTACGGTCGACGTTCTGATCGTCCTGCCGGTCGAGCGGATCGATCCCCGATACTTCGCACACTTCGGCGCTCCCGACGAGGTGAAGTCTCGGCTGGCGCCCGACGTGGAGCGCGTCATGTGAAGCGCGGTGACGGCGCTCAAGAGCGGTAGATGAGGCCGCGCCGCACCAGCATCTTCTCGATCTCCACCATCACGAAGATCGCCGACGAGGCGAGAAGACAGACGCCCAGCTCCACGAGGCTCAGCGGGCTCGTGTTGAAGAGGCTGTTGAAGAGCGGCACGTAGATGACGGCAAGCTGCAGCGCGAGCGTGAGTAGCGTGGCGCCGACCAGTGGCCGATTGCTCCAGAAGCCCTGAGTGAAGAGCGAATCCCGCTCCGAGCGGATCGCGAGCACATGCCCCATCTGCGAGAGCGTGAGCACGGTAAAGACCATGGTCTGCCAGTTCGGATGCCCGTTGGCGATGGCCCAGGACTGTATGGCCAGACAGACCAAGCCCATGGCGAGGCCACACCAGACGATGTGCTGCCACATGCCGTGGGCGAAGATGCTTTCGTCCGGCGGGCGCGGTGGGCGCTGCATGATGCCGCGCTCCTCGCCCTCCGCGGCCAGAGCGAGGCCGGGCAAGCCGTCGGTGACGAGGTTGATCCAGAGGATGTGGATCGGCAGTAGCGGCACGGGCAGCCCGAGGAACGGCGCCAGGAAGATCGTCCAGATCTCGCCGGAGTTGCTGGTCATCGTGTATTTGATGAACTTGCGGATGTTGTCGTAGATGCGCCTGCCGGCGCGCACCGCCCCGACGATCGTGGCGAAGTTGTCGTCGAGAAGCACGAGGCTCGAGGCTTCCTTGGCGACGTCCGTGCCGGAATTGCCCATGGCCACGCCGATGTTGGCGCGCTTCAAGGCCGGCGCGTCGTTGACGCCGTCTCCCGTCATGGCGACGAAGGCGCCGCGCCGCTGCAACGCCTCGACGATGCGGATCTTCTGTGCGGGATCGACGCGGGCATAGACGCGGATGTCGGAGACGCGGCGCTCGAGCGCTGCGTCGTCGAGGCTCTGCAACTCGGCCCCGGTCATGACCGCGCCGCCGCCGTCGATGATGCCGAGACGCTCGGCGATGGCCCTGGCGGTGCCGGGATGATCGCCCGTGATCATCACGGGCACGATGCCGGCCGCCAGACATGAGCGCACCGCCTCTGCCGCCTCCGGGCGCGGAGGATCTATCAGCCCGACGAAGCCGATGAGCGTCAGCTCCTGTTCGACGCCATCGGCGCTCGCGTCGGCCGGCTCGCCGGGCCAGATCCTGCGTGCGAACGCGATGACGCGCAATCCTTCCTCGGCGAGCCCAGTGGCGTGGGCGAGCATCGCTTCGTGGTCGATGGGCTGCTCCCGGCCATCGGCGAGCCGGCGCGCACACAGCGGCAGCACGCTCTCGGGCGCACCCTTGGTGTAGGCGACGATGCCGTCGCCGTCGCGATGCAGCGTGGTCATGCGCTTGCGCTCGGCATCGAAGGTGTGCTCGCCGATGCGCGGCGTCTCGGCCTCCATGTCGCGGCGCACGAAGCCTGCCGCGACGGCGGCACGGCTGATGGCTGTCTCCGTCGGATCGCCTTGCAGAGCGCCGTCCTGGCCGGCCTCGACATCGCTGCACAGCGCCATCGCGGTGA
>JAGRKR010000480.1 GCA_020442225.1 Hyphomicrobiaceae bacterium
CGTCAAGAAGAACGGCATCATGCTGGTCGACTTCGCGCTCGAAGCGGAGCGGGAACGCGGCATCTCCGGCGCCCAGGCCATCCACGAGGCCTGCCTCGAGCGCTTCCGCCCCATTCTCATGACGACGCTGGCGGCCCTGCTCGGCGCCCTGCCGCTGGCGCTCGCGGAAGGCCCGGGCTCCGAGCTCAGGCGTCCGCTCGGCGTGGCGATCATCGGCGGCCTCGCCATCTCGCAGCTTCTCACGCTCTACACGACGCCGGCCATCTACCTGATGCTCGACAAGTTGCATCGCCGTCTCGGCGGCAGCGCCGCGCCGTCACGACGGGCTGCCGCTCCCGCCGAGTGAGGCCGGCGCCCCGTTCCCCTTCCGGGACGCCCGGAAGTATGCCATCAGAGCTGCCGGGTTAGTTTCAAGCGAGCACTCTCGCGCAGCGAACGAGGCACGGCATGGCACACAAGGGCCTGATTTTCGGCATCTTCCTCGCCCCCTTCCACCGGGCCGGCGACAATCCCACCCTCGCCATCCGTCGTGACATCGAGCTCATCGAGTGGCTCGACCACCTCGGCTACGACGAGGCCTGGATCGGCGAGCACCATTCGGCGGGCTGGGAGCTCATCGCCTCTCCGGAGCTGGTCATCGCCGCTGCCGCCGAGCGCACGAAATACATCCGGCTCGGCTCGGGCGTGACGAGCCTGCCCTACCATCATCCCTTCATGGTGGCGCAGCGTTGGGTGCAGCTCGACCACATGACGCGCGGCCGCGCCATGCTGGGTTGCGGTCCCGGCGCACTCGTCTCGGACGCCTACATGCTGGCCATCGATCCCATGACGCAGCGCCGGCGCATGGATGAATCCCTCGACGCCATCACGCGGCTGCTTGCCTGCCAGGAGCCCGTGACCATGAAGACGGACTGGTTCGAGATGCGCGAGGCGCGCCTGCATCTGGCGCCCTACACCGACCCGCGCTTCACCATCGCCGTGGCGAGCACCCAGACGCCTGCCGCCATGGTCGCCGCCGGCAAGTACGGCCTCGCCGTGCTCTCCCTCGGCGCCGGCCTGCCGGGGGGACCCGACGCGCTCGCCCGCCAGTGGCAGATCGCCGAGCAGGAGGCCGCCCGGCACGGCCGCACGATGAACCGCAAGGAGTGGCGGCTCGTCATCAACATGCACACGGCCGAGGACGACGAGGAAGCGCTCCGGCAGGTGCACCACGGCGAGCGCCAGGAGACCGTGACCTATTTCGAGGACACCCTCGGGCGGCCGCCGGGGCGCTCCGACGATCCCTTGCGCGAGGGCGTCAAGATGGGCACGACCCTGGTCGGCTCGCCGGACACCGTGGCCCGCGGCATCCAGCGCCTCATCGACAAGAGCGAGGGCGGCATCGGCGGCGTCATGTTCCGCGCCCACGAGTGGGCCAACCGCACCGACACCATGAAGAGCTTCGAGCTGTTCGCCCGCTGGGTGATGCCGCGCTTCCAGGGCTCGCTCGACACGGTCATTGCCTCGCGCGACTGGTGCCGCGACAACCGCAAGACCATCTTCAGCCCCGTCGTCGGCGCCGTCGAGAAGGCCTACCGCGACGCCGGCCGCGACATTCCCGAGGACTACCGCAAGCGCCTCTCCGGCGCCCGCGACGTCACAGAATAGGTCCGGACCGCCGTTGCATTCCGCCGCCAAGACGCTAACCTCTCCCCGGCCCGGGCTGCAAAGGGGAGGCGCGCATGCGTGACGGACACCTGGCGGACATCGAGGCGCTGACGAAGGCTGCCCACGCCTTTTCGGAGCGCCATCAGATGATCCCGCACATCGACTGGCCGGATGGCGCGCGCATCGCCGTCAACTTCACCATCGATTACGACGCCATGCTGCGCCGGCGCATGGCCAACGAGCCGCCCATGCAGCTCGCCAAGGGCGAGTTCGGCGGGCGCGTCGGCATCTGGCGGCTGATCGACCTGTTCGACCGCAACAAAGTGAAGGCCACGTTCTTCACGCCGGGGCGCATCTGCGAGCTCTACCCGCAGTCGCTGGTCAAGATCACGAAGAGCGGCCACGAGATCGCCGACCACATGTGGGAGCATCGCGTCCCCACCGAGCCCGACATCGAGGAGGCGCACCTGACGCGCGCCACCGCCGCGCTCACCCGCATCTACGGCCGCCGCCCCGTCGGCACGCGCTCCAGCCACACCGCCGGCCTCTTGCGCCGCGAGGGCTACATCTACCGCTCGCACGGCCACGCCAGCGCCAGCCACCTGCCCTATTACCTCGTCGACCAGACCGGCAAGAACGTGCTCGTCGAGTTGCCGTGGCACTACTCCATCGACGACGCCATGTACTACAACTTCGGCTGGCTCGAGAGCGTCAACCTCGCCCAGAAGCTCTCCGACCCCGACCGCGTGCTGGAGATGTGGTGGGCCGGCTTCCGCCACCAGTACCTGCGCGGCGGCTACTACAATGTCGTCCTGCACCCCTTCATTTCCGGCCGCGCGCTGCGCATCGACATGCTCGATCGCCTGATCACGCGCATGAAGACGCTGCCGGGCGTGTGGTTCCCCTCGTGCGAGGACGTCGCCCGCCACTGCCTCGCGCACTATCCCCCGCAAAAAGACACCCTCGCCTGACGCCGGAGGCCCGACGCCCATGCCCTGGAAGGACCGCTACACCCTGAGCGACGAGATCGCCATGGCGGACGCCGATGTCCGCTGGCCCGGCAAGGCCCAGTGCTGCGCCATGATCTTCGTGGCCCTGACCGACGCCGAGCACGCCGATGGCCTGCGCCCGGCCGACCTCGCCACCGGCCGCGCCCAGTTCACCATGGGTGAAGGGCTCGACCTGATGCTGGAGGCGCTGGCGAAACGCCGGCTCAAGGCCACCTTCACGGTACCGGCCGCCATGGCCCGCGTCTGGCCCGCGCGCATCCGCGAGGTCGCCGCCGCCGGCCACGAGATCGCCGCGCTGGGCCTGCGCCACGAGGACGTGAGCAAGCTCGCCCGCGACGACGAGGCGGCCCGCCTCGCGCTCACCACCGAGATCATCGGCGAGGTGGTCGGCCAGCGCCTGACGGCCGACGCGGCCGACCTCACCAACCCGGACGTCGGCGGCATGTCGCGGGCGCTGAAGGGCGCGCTCGCCGACGCGGGGCTGGGCCCCGAGGACATCGACTACGTGAACGCCCACGGCACCGGCACGGCAGCCAACGACAGAGCCGAGACCGCGGCGCTGAAGGCGGTCTTCGGCGAACGCACGGGCAGCGTGGCGGTGTCATCCACGAAGTCCATGGTCGGGCACGCGCTGGGTGCGGCCGGCGGGCTGGAGTTCGTGGCCTCGGTGCTTGCCGCGCGCGACGACGTCGCCCCGCCGAAC
>JAGRKR010000481.1 GCA_020442225.1 Hyphomicrobiaceae bacterium
TCGAGATAGTCGAGCTCGCCGCCGATGGGCACGCCCTGCGCGAGGCGCGAGACCGTGACGGACGCGGGTGCAAGCTGCTCGGAGAGGTAGTGCGCGGTTGCCTGTCCCTCGACGGTCGCACTGAAGGCGAGCAGGACCTCGGTGATCTCGGGAGCACTGGCGCGCGTCAGGAGATTGGCGATGTTGAGCTGATCGGGGCCGATACCATCGAGCGGCGAAAGCGTGCCGCCGAGAACGTGATAGCGCGCATTGACCACGCCTGCGCGCTCCAGGGCCCAGAGGTCCTCGACCTCCTCTACCACCACGAGCAGGGCGGGATCGCGTCTGGGATCGGCGCAGATGGCGCACGGAGACGTCGTGTCGAGATTGCCGCAGCTCGGGCACACGATGATGGAGCGGGCGGCCTCGGCCATGGCTGCCGCCAGCGGCTCGAGCAGCTCCGCCCGCCGCTTGATGAGCGTGAGTGCCGCCTTGCGCGCCGAGCGCGCCCCGAGGCCCGGCAGTCTGGCCAGGAGCTGAATCAGCCGTTCGATCTCGGGGCCTGCGACCTTGCGGGTCATCGTGAGTCTCCTCGGTGCGAGCCCACGTGCACCGTCGACTGGCCTTAGCTCGACTCGGGCCGCGAGTGCAAATGGCCTGGGCGCGAAAACAGAATGGCGAGCCCATTCGGGCGCGCAGCTTCCCGCAGGCTCAGGCCTTGGCCGGCACGGCCAAGGCAGCAGGTGGAGCCCCTGCGGTCACCAGCCTGTGCACGAGCGCCACCGGATCGGGCTCGCGGAACACGAACCCCGCGGCGAGGGCGCGCTCAGGACGCACGTTGTTGTTGCGAATGAGGTTCTCGGCCGACGCGCCCAGCAGCCGGTAGGCGAGCCGGTCGGGCAACGGCAGGCGCAGCAGACGTCCCTGCGCCCCCTCGAGCGCCGCCAGCAGCTCTCCGGCCTTCAGCGGCACCGGAGTGACGCCGTTGACCGGTCCGACGGCCGACGGCGTCGAGAGCAGCCAGAGCACGAGCCGCTGGGCGTCGGAGAGGCCGATCACGGGGACATGCTGGCGGCCGTTGCCGATGCGGAAGCCGACATGGCGCGAGAGGCCGCCGAATGGCCGCGGCAGCGCCTGCTCGTCGATGATCGCGCCGAACCGCACCAGCGTCACCTGGCTGCCGTCCCCGGTTGCCGTCCAGGCGGCCTGCTCGAGCTGCTGGAACGCGCCCTGCAAAAGGCTCTGTGGCGGATCGAGCGGGAAGTCCTCATCGTAGCGCTCGCCCCAGCGAGCCGGATAGACGGCGGCCGACGAGGCGACGATCCAGCGGACCGCTCGCCCATGGAATGCCTGCACCAGGGCTTGCGTCGGCCGGACACGCGAGGCGGTGATGCGGGAGGCCTTGTCGCCGGTCAGCCGACCGTGGATGGGTTCGCCCATCAGATGCACCACGATCCTGGCGTCCTCGACCGCGGCTCGAGGTGGCGGCTCGCTGTTGGAGTGCCACTCGTGGATCGTGACGGCAGGACCGAGCAACTCGCGGGCGCGGTGCGGACGGCGGGTCAGGACGGCGACGCGAGCGCCCACGTCGAGGAGCTGTCTCGTGACGAAACGGCCGATGCGGCCGGTGGCGCCGGTGATCAGGAAGCTCACGTCGCCCCGCGCCCCTGATGCAGCGCGCTGGCGCGAGCCGGACGCGAATGGCCCCTGGAACTCTTGCGACGCATGACTGACCGAAACTCCCTGGTGCGATTGCCGGGCAAACCTGCCCTACTGGTCGGCGCTCTTCGTCCTCACCGGCTCGGCGGCGAGCACGGTGCGGCACTCGGGCGGCAAGTGGTCGAGCGTAATCTGTGGACGCGGCTTCGGCTTGTAGCCGGGCGGTTTGGGCTTAGGCGGGCGCGGCGGCCGCGTCAGAAGCCGGTACCAGTCGTCAAGCTCCTTGCCGCATCCATCATCGGCGAGCGTCGGCTTCTGGGGTCTGCAGGTCGGGCTATCCTTGGGGCAACCGATGCGGATGTGCATGTGGTAATGATGGCCCCAATAGGGGCGCACTTTGTTGAGCCAGGCCCGCTCGCCCTTGACGGCCTCACAAAGCGCTTTCTTGATGGCCGGGTGCACCAGCACGCGCTCGACCTCGGCATAGGACGCCGCGCGCTTGATCAGGCGCACGTGTGCGGGCGTCCAGACCTTCGGATCGACCGAAAGCTTGTCCTTGAGCATAGAGACGGCCGACATCGTCTCGCGTTCGCGCGCGCTCAATCGTCGATCCGGCATAGGGGTGAGCCAGATATCGGCGTCGAGACCGATCTGATGGCTGGCGTGGCCGGTCAGCATGGGACCACCGCGCGGCTGCGCCAGATCACCGACCAGAAGACCCGGCCAGCCATCATGCTTCTTGGCGTCTTTGGCGAGGCGCTCGACCACGGCCACGAGTGTCGGATGGCCCCAGTTGCGGTTGCGGGAGAGCCGCATCGCCTGCCAGGCCGGGCCGTCGATGGGCAGGGCCTTGCCGCCGGCGAGACAGCCGCGCGAATAGAAGCCGATGGCGCGCGCCTTGAGTGCGGCCGGCGCTTTGGCGGCGCCGAACAGGGTCTTTGCCGGCGGTGGCGGCTTCTTGGGCGCCGCCTTGGCCTTCTTGGCCTTATCGGCCTTTTCGGCTGCCTCGGCCTTCCCGGCCGCTGGCTCCTTCGCCGCTGCCATGGTGATGGGCAGCACCGTCAGCAGCAAAACCGCCACCAGCCCTAGCCGGTCTCCGCGCGCGATCGTCATCATCCCCCACTCCCGCCAGAACGAGGCTCAAATCTGTCAATAGGGCGCCAATTTGACCACAATCAGGCTGCGACCGCTCGCCCGATCGCGCCATGGACAGGACAACCCGCCGCTCGCATAGTGATGGCTCCCTGCTGACGCTGCGAGTCCAAGCATGTTCACGACAGATGCCTTCTGGTGGGAAGCCGCCCCGCCGCAAGCTCTTCCCGAGCGCCCGGTTCCGGCCAACGCCGACGTCGTCATCATCGGCGCGGGCTATACCGGACTCAGCGCCGCCATCACGCTCGCCCGGGCCGGACGCAGTGTCGTCGCCTTCGATCGCATGAAGCCCGGCGAGGGCGCCTCCAGCCGCAACGGCGGCATCGCCAGCGGCAACCTGCGCCCCGGCTTCGCCGAGCTCACGCGCCGCTTCGGCGAGGCGCGCGCTCTGGCGATCCAGGCGGAATCGAAAACAGCACGCGAGGATCTTGCCGACTTCATCCGCCGCGAAGGCATCGATTGTGACTTCGTCCAGAGCGGCCGCTTCACCGGCGCGTCGAGTGCCAAGGAGTACGAGCAGCTCGCCCGGGAGGCCGAACGCCTCCGCGATCAACTCGGCATCGAGGCGCACGCCGTGCCTGCGAGCGAGCAGCGCAGGGAGCTTGGCACCGACTTCTATCACGGCGGCCTCGTGCGCATGGACATCGGCGGCCTGCATCCCGCCAAGCTGCATGCAGAGATGCTGCGGGTCGCGCTTGCGGCCGGCGCCGAGGTGCACGGCGAGACGCCGGTGCGCTCGCTGACACCGGGCGGAAGGGGCATTCGGCTCGAAACCTCGCGCGGCCCCATCGAGGCAAGCCAGGTGATCGTCGCCACCAACGGCTATACCGACGGCGTCGACCCATGGCTGCGCCGCCGCCTGGTCCCTGTGATGAGCCGGATCATCGCCACCGAGCCGATCTCGGACAACCTTATGCGGCAACTCATGCCGGCCGGCCGCATGTGCTCGGAGACCCGCAAGCTGCACTACTACTTCCGACCCTCTCCCGATGGGCGCCGCATCCTCTGGGGCGGCCGCGACGGCGCCCTGCAGCCTGATCCGCAAGGCGCCACGCTCCGGCTCGAGCGCGCCATGCACGACGTTTTCCCGGAGCTGCGCGGCACGGCCATCACGCACAGCTGGTTCGGCTATGTCGCCATGCATCTCGACATGGTGCCGCGCCTCTTCACGCACGAGGGCCTGCACTACGCCTGCGGCTACTGCGGCTCGGGCGTCGTTTGGGCGCGATGGGCGGGGCTGCATGCCGCACGGCAGGTGCTGGGCGAAAAGGAGGTGCGCTCGGCCTTCGATTTCCGCCCTCCTTCAGCCATCCCGCTCTACCGCGGCCGCCCCTGGTTCATGCCGGCCGTGTTCAAGTGGTTCGAGTTGCAGGATCGCCTGTCGCAGCGCCTGAGGAAGAGGACCTCACCATGAAGCCGGTCGGCACGGCCACGGTGGCCGGGGAAACATGGGGTGGCTCGTGCACGGCCTGGCGGCTTGTCACCGGCCCCGATCTCGCCGTGGCGGAAGAGACGATGCCACCGGGAACGAGCGAGGCCTTTCATCATCACCAGCGCGCGCGGCAGTTCTTCTATGTGCTCGAGGGTACGCTCGCCATGGAGATGTCCGGCGAGACGCTCCGGCTCAGGGCCGGGCAAGGCCTGGAGATTGCCCCTGGCACGCCCCATCGCGCCCACAACCCGGGTCCGCAGACCACCCGCTTCCTCGTCGTCTCGGCCCCGACCAGCAAGGGCGACCGCGTGGAGACGAGCTGACCGGACAGCCCCCCTCACCGGCTCATGTGCGGCCGGACGTCAGTCCGCGTCCGCCGCGCTGCTCTTGCGCCGATGCCGCTTGGCCTCCTCGTCGACCATCGCGGGATCGCTATCGAAAACGAGCCGCTCCGCGCCCGAGAGCGCCACGAAACGCTTGCCGCGGGCCCGCCCGACCAGCGTCAGACCGGCCCGGCGCGCCAGATCGACACCCCAGGCCGTGAAGCCCGAGCGCGAGACGAGCACGGGAATGCGCATCTTGACGGTCTTGATCACCATCTCCGAGGTGAGCCGCCCGGTCGTGTAGAAGATCTTGTCCTCGGGCGCGACGTCGTTGAGCATCATGTAGCCGGCGATCTTGTCGACCGCATTGTGCCGGCCGACATCCTCCATGTAGACCAGCGGCGCATCCTCCCGACACAGCACGCAGCCGTGGATAGCTCCGGCCTTGAGATAGAGGCTTGGCGCCGTGTTGATCTTGCGTGTCAGGGCATAGAGCCACGATGTTTTCAACCGCGCTTCCTTGGCGAGCGTGATCTCGTCGAAGGCCTCCATCAGATCACCGAAGACGGTGCCCTGAGCGCAGCCGGAGGTCTGGATCTTCTTCTTGAGCTTCTCTTCGTAGTCGGTCTCGCGCCTGGTCCTGACGACCACCGTCGAGATCTCCTCGTCGTACTCGACGGCCATGATCTCGTCGTCCGGCCGCAGCATGTTCTGGTTGAGCAGGTAGCCGACGGCCAGGAGGTCGGGATGATCGCCGATGGTCATCATCGTCACGATTTCGCGCGCATTCAGGAAGAGCGTGAGCGGCCGCTCGGTGATGACGGGCGTGGCGATCGGCCGGCCGTCGTGATCGATGCCTTCGACCGTGACAGACAACCGGGGGTCGTCGGGCTCGGGCCGCACGGCGAATTCGGTCAAGACGGAAGATTTGCGTCTGCTCATGGGACTGGCCTGCACCATCGTTGTGTGATCCTGCGGCCTGGCGCTCGCTCGCCGGACTGTGGCCCGTGCTGGAGGGCAACGCAAGTGTCGAGCCGTTTCGTCTCGCGGATCGAGACGGATGGCCATAGCTTCGCCGTTATGCCGATTGTGAGTAGCACGGCCGATGCCCTATAGTGCCGGCGCATCGGGGTTGCCGACATGGCGAGACAAATCCCGGCTGGGAGAAGTGCTCACAATTGGGGGAGCGGCTAACCGATCGCCCCGACAGTGCATTCCGTCGATTACCTGCCGGCCATCGAGCCGCGCACGTCTTGTGCCGTTCAATGAAGTAGAAGGACACCTTTGACATGGCAGACACCAAGAGGCGTAAGTTCCTGAAGACCGCCGGCGTCGCCGGACTTGGAGCGGCAGCGACGACCGTCGCGGCGCCGGCCATCGCCCAGACCGCGCCGACGCTGAACTGGCGCCTCACCTCGAGCTTCCCGAAGTCGCTCGACACCATCTACGGCGCAGCCGAGGTCTTCTCCAAGGCCGTGGCAGAGGCGACCGACAACAAGTTCAAGATCCAGGTCTTCGCCTCCAATGAGATCGTACCGGGCCTGCAGGCTGCCGACGCAGTCTCGGGCGGCAAGGTCGAGATGTGCCACACGGCGTCCTACTACTACTGGAGCAAGGACCCGACCTTCGCGATCGGCACGGCCATCCCGTTCGGCCTCAATGCCCGCATGCAGAACGCCTGGATGTACGAGGGCGGTGGCATCGCGCTCATGAACGAGTTCTATGCCAAGCACAAGATCGTCGCCTTCCCGGCCGGCAACACGGGCTGCCAGATGGGCGGCTGGTGGCGCAAGGAGGTGAAGACGGTCGCCGACCTCAAGGGCGTCAAGATGCGCATCGGTGGTTTCGGCGGCAAGATCATCTCCAAGGTCGGCGTTGTGCCGCAGCAGATCGCCGGCGGCGACATCTATCCGGCGCTCGAGAAGGGCACCATCGACTCCGTCGAGTGGGTCGGCCCGTATGACGACGAGAAGCTCGGCTTCTACAAGGTCGCCAAGTACTTCTACTATCCGGGCTGGTGGGAGGCTGGGCCGATGCTCCACGTCTTCATCAACCAGGAGAAGTGGGAGTCGCTGCCCAAGAACTACAAGGCCATCATCGAGGGTGCGGCGGCCATCGCCAACCACACCATGATGGCCCGCTACGACGTCAAGAACCCGCAGGCCTTGCGCAAGCTGCTCGGCCTCGGCGTGCAGCTCCGGCCGTTCTCCACGGAGATCCTGGACGCCTGCTTCAAGGCGTCGGAGGAGACCTATGTCGAGACGGCCGGCAAGTTCGCCACGTTCAAGAAGGTCTTCGATCAGTGGAAGGCGTTCCGCTCCGACCAGTACCTCTGGTGGCAGGTGGCCGAGCTCGGGCTCGACGCCTACCAGGTGCGCGCCATCAACAAAGGCTGACGACAATGGCTCCGGGGCGGGCGCGGTCCTGCCCCGGAGTATCTCTCTTGGCGGCAAGGCCTCCGCCCCGGGCGGGGGCCTGTTGTTTTTCGTGGACACGACGGGACCGCGCCGGCAACTTTTCCACGGCGCAACTTTCCCCTGGACAAGTCGATGCTTGGCGATTGAGTTCCCGGGAACTCGGACTAGGCTGCGATCGGTCGAGACGGAACCCCTCTGTGCGTCCGCCGGAAACGTCAATCGCACCCCCTGTTCGCGATTCGGAGCGTCAGTCCCATTCCGCATCCAGGGGCCGGGGCATCGATCCGCATCTTCGGGAATGGGTGCGATTGGCAGCACATGCCGGGTTCGCCCGGCTCTACCGCACACGGCGAATTCGCGGTCTAAGCCAGTCGTGCCACCATATCGTCCGAATCTTGGGACATGCAGCAGCATCCCCGGGATCTTCAGGAGAGACAGATTCATGAGGTCGGACATCAGTCGTTCGTCGGACCGCCGCGCTGAACGCACGATTGTCGCGGGTCTGGCCGCTGTCGTGCTGCTTGTCGCCGCCTCCGCGAGCGCCGGCGCTCAGCAACCCCCTCAGGCCTCCGACAAGCCCGCCGCCAAGAAGGCGAGCCCGGTGGGCACGCCGGCTGGATGGGATCCCAAGGTTCAGAAATCCCAGGCGCCCAGCGTCACGGGGACCACGCTCGACCCAGCCAAGGTCGAAGCCGTGCAGAAGGTCTCCGCCTACTTCAATGCCATGCTGAACCTCAAGGGCGTCTTCCTGCAGACGACCGACGACAAGAAGCAGTCCAAAGGCCGCTTCTATGTGAAGCGCCCCGGCCGTTTCCGTTTCGACTATGCCGCGCCCAGCAAGCTCCGCATCCTCTCCGATGGGACCTACTTCTCCATCGAGGATCACGACATCAAGACCGTCGACGATTATCTGCTGACGTCGACGCCGTTCCGGCTGCTGCTGAGCAAGAATGTCGACATTCTCCGCGACGCCCACGTGCTCGATGTGCAGGAGTCGCCCGACCTCATCATCGTCTCGATGAAGGACAAGAGCCCCAACACGGCGGGCCGCATCACCGTCTACCTCAGCAAGGCACCGCAGCTCGAGCTGAAGGAATGGGTGATCGTCGATGCGCAGGGCAGCAAGACGCGCATCGAGGTTGCAAAACTGATCACCACCGAGGAGCTGAACCCGAAGCTTTTCGTCCGCTCCAGGTTCGGCTTGAAGGGCCCGCAGGGCGACTGATCGGAGCACCTGGGAACGATCGGATACCAGAGGGTGCAACCCGCTCGTTGAGACGCGCCGATTGACTTCAACCGTTGGTCGCAATGGGCGCGACCGATAAGGGTGCCCCTGTGGATAACCCTAAACTTTTCGTGATTTTTGAGTCATCGGGCATTGCAACGTGGCTTTCCCATCCTATCTTTAGGTCATAGCTCGGCGCGTTACCCGTTCGGTAGTGCCCCCCCGTCTAGCCGAAGACGCGCCGGCAGCGTCGGCTTCCCTCCCGACGCGTTGCGCCAAAAGCGCATAGACGCCCAACCGCAAGGTTGGGCGTCTTTCTTTTTTGGCGACCAGTCAAGCCACGCACCGACCACCGGCCGAGCCGCCGCGCCCACGGTAGACACGGCGGTCAGCGGCAATGCCGTGGCTCAACTGCTCGACGTCTTCATGACGAAGGGATTGCCACCCGCCCCTTCTGCCGTGTTGATCCAGACGCTCTTCGTCTGCAAGTAGGCCTCGATCGCATCGGCGCCATTCTCGCGCCCGAGCCCCGACGCCTTGTAGCCGCCGAACGGCATAGTGATCGAGACGGCGCGGTAGGTGTTGATCCAGATCGTGCCCGCACGCAGGCGCCGCGCCATGACCGTCGCGCGCCGTACCGATTGAGTCCACACGCCCGCCGCCAGGCCATAGGCGATGTCGTTCGCGATCTCGACGGCGTGATCCTCGTCCTTGAACTTGATGACCGAGAGAACCGGGCCGAACACCTCCTCCTGGGCGATGCGCATCCTGTTGTCCACGCCGGTGAAGATCGTCGGCTTGACGAAATACTGGCCGCCGCCCTCGTCGGCGCCCGCCGGCCCGCCACCGAGCACGCATTTCGCGCCTTCGCCCTTGGCGATGTCGATGTAGGAGAGCACCTTCTGGTATTGCGGCGGCGTCGTCACCGGGCCGACCTGGGTCTCGAACTTGGACGGATCCCCGAGCCGCGCCGTCTTGGCCACGGCGACCAGCTTCTCGACGAACTCGTCATGGATGCTTTCCTGCACGAGCAGGCGCGAGCCGGCGATACAGGTCTGGCCCGTAGCGGCAAAAATGCCCGAGATCGCCCCGTTGACCGCCTCGTCGATACGGCAGTCGTCGAACATGATGTTGGGCGACTTGCCGCCGAGCTCCAGCGACACCTTCTTGAAGGTCTTCGCGGCCAGCTCGTTGACGCGCGAGCCCGTGGCCGTGCCGCCGGTGAAGGCCACCTTCGCGACTTTCGGATGTGTGACCAGAGGCTCGCCCACGACCTGGCCGTAGCCGGTGACGATGTTGACGACGCCGGGCGGCACCTCGGCCTCCTCGATCACGAGCTTGACGAACTCGAGCAGCGAGGCGGAGGTATACTCGGAGGGCTTGATCACCACCGTGCAGCCGGCGGCCAGTGCAGGCGCCAGCTTCCACGCCACCAGCATCAGCGGCGAGTTCCATGGCGTGATGAAGGCGCACACCCCGACCGGCTCCTTCAGCGTGTAGGTAAAGGTATCGGGCTTGTCGATCGGAATGACGGCGCCATTGATCTTGTCGGCAAGGCCGCCGTAGTAGTAGTACCACTCGGGTAGATACTTGGTCTGGGCCTGCATCTCGGAGATGAGCTTGCCGTTGTCCCTGACCTCGATGCGCGCCAGATGCTCGGCGTGCTTGGCGGCGAGATCGCCGATGCGCCTCATGATGCGCCCACGCGCCGTTTGCGTCATCTTCGACCACGGGCCGGACTCGAACGCACGCCACGCCGCCTCGCAGGCGCGGTCAACGTCGCGAGCATCGCACTCGGGAATGCGCGCCCACGGCTTGCCCGTGTAGGGGTCCGCGGTCTCGAAGTGCTTGCCGCTCGCGGCGTCACACCACTTTCCGTCGATGTAGGTCTGGTAGGTCTTGAGTTGGCCAGGGGCGTCCGGCATGACGTTTCCTCCGCGTTTTCGTTAGGGAGGCGGCGCGTGGACGGCATCCGCCGCGCGTGCCGCGATGGCTCCCACGGACGAGACGGCAATACGCGCGCGAGGTCAAGAGCGGTCGGTCAGAACCCAGCCGGCCGCGATGGCCTCCTGCTCCGAGCAGAACCAGCGCTCCCCGCGCCGCTCCTGGATGCGCACGCGGCTGTAGCCGCGCGACCAGGGCATGACGTAGTGCTTGCCGCGGCTGGTGACGTTGCCCTTGATCGGGCAGCCCTTGGGCGCCTGCTGCTTCGCCGTGTCCCAGCTCCTGTCCCGGAAGGCCTGCGGCGTCTCGAGCGAGCCCTTCCAGAGCGCGCGCCGCGCCTTCTTCGCCGTCTCCGCGCGGCTGCCATACCCCGCGGGATCTCCCTTGGCAGTGAGTGCATGGCCGAGCTCGACCATGCGCGCGCCCAGATCGCTGTCACGCACGCGGCAGCGCGCCACGACCCGACCGGCGCCATCGCTGCCCTGGCGCTCGCAGCGGATCTCGCCCGAGCCGACGAGCCGCGCCAGTGCCGTGCGAGCCTGCACGCCACATTGCCACGAGCGATTGCGCGACGTGCGGCAGCGCTGCGCGGTCTCCGGCGCGTCGATGCCGTAGAGGCGCACGGGCGTGCCGCCGACATGGATGATGTTGCCGCTGACGACGCTGGCCCGGCCGACAATTGGCTTCGATCCGAGGAACGGCATATCGACGAGGCTCGCCAGGCCGCTGCCACTCCTGATGAGGCCGAAACCCGAAACGACCACGAGCACGACAGCGAGACCGAACCCGAGCGTGCGCCAGGCCGGAGCAGGCAGCGCGGGCAGCCGGGCGGTCGCCGCCTGCCACCCCTTCTTGACCGGCGCCGGCAGCGAGATCGCCGGGAAGCGGGCGCGGATAGCCGACGTGCCGGCGCCCAGCACACGCGCCACGGCCAGCCACGCCCTCCGCAGGCCGCTGCCGAGAGCCGTCACGACACCGGGCAAGCGCGCCGCAAACCACGCAGCGACAGCCACCACCGCCGCCCAGACCGCGCGCGCACTGCGCACGGCGAAGTTTCGCGCCGTCTCCGCCAGCCAGCGGCCGCCGCTGACGAGCGCGGCCCACACCCACCGGCACGAGTTCGCGATCGCATTCCACGACCAGCGTGCGGCATCCGCGGCACGCGCCGCCAGCGAGCGACGCACCTGCACGATGCGCTCGCGCCTCTGCGCACGGCGGTGCAGGACCGTCGTGCGCACGTATTTGCGCCATTCGAAGCCGACTTCTCGCTTGCGCCAGCCGAACACCTTGCGCCCTCCCCAGGTGTTACGCCCGCACCTCATTTGCCACGACGGCCCACAACTGGCCTAACTCGTGGCGAATCCTCTGGAATCTGGCGTCTCGCATGCCTCGAAAAAGTGGCCGGCTTGCGACCTGCCAGACACTTTCCCCAGCAAATGTCCCGTCTGCGGAGGCTCGCGAGCTCGTGACCGGCGGCAATAAACGGCGCGAGCGACAAGCCGACCACGGATAGGGTATATTGCCGCTTACTGGCCGGTGCACTGCCGGGGCGGCCGGACGTCAACAGCTTGTCTCAACGATTCGAAGGAGAGTCGAGAATGCTCAAGTTCGCACTTCCGAAGTGGCTGCTCAGCGGCGCGGCCGTCTTGGCCCTGGCCATCGCGCCGGCCATCGCCGCGCTGACGCCGACGCCGGTCAAGGCCATGGGCGACGAGCCGAAGCCGAGCTCGGGTTCCAAGTGCAAGAAATTCAAGAAGGGCAGCAAGAAGTGGAAGGAGTGCATGGGCAAGCACCGCGAGGCGCTGTCCGATGACGAGCTCTACTATGCCGCCTACTGGCTGGCGCGCACCGGCAAGTACGACGAGGCGCTGACCTATCTGCGACAGGCCAAGAACGCCGACGATCCGCGCATTCTCACCTACGTCGGCTTCACGACCCGTAAGCTCGGCCGCGTCGACGAGGCGATGGGCTACTACAAGCGCGTCCTCCAGCAGAACCCCAATTACACGCTGGCGCGCGCCTACATGGGCGAGGCCTTTCTGCAGAAGGGTGACGTCAAGGCGGCGCGAGGTCAGCTCGCCGAGATCGCCAAGCGCTGCGGCACGACCTGTCAGGAGTTCGCCGAGCTGCGTGACCAGATCCTGCTCCACGAGCTCAAGGGCTGAGCGCAGCGCCGCCGCGCCCCGGTGGGAATGAGCCGCGGGGCAGCAGTGACACCACGGAGACCGGAAAGGGCGGCGCCACGGCGCCGCCCTTTGTCGTTTCACTCTCCGGATGAGCGAGGCACGCCGGCTCGGCCGCTACCTCGCGGCGGCGTCGACGATCCGGGCGATGATCGGCCAGTAGTTGGCGCCGTAGCCTTCGGCCTTCGCCTCCTCCAGCAACTGGCGCGCAACCTCGGCGCCCCGCACCGGTACGCCGTTCTGCCGCGCCAGCTCGAGCGCATACGACAGGTCCTTGAGCGCATACTCGGTCGAGAACGCGCGCTCCGGAAACGCGTCCGGCAGGATCGCCTTCATGCCGTGGTTGCGCAGCGAGAAGCTGTCGGCGGAGCCCTTCGTCAGCGTCTCGAACAGCAGCTTTCCGTCGACGCCGGCCCGCCGGCCGATAGCCCACGCCTCCGCCAGCGCCACGACGTTCTCCATGATGATCATGTTGTTCATGATCTTGACCACCTGCCCGCATCCGATGTCGCCGCAATGGGTGACGTCGCTCGCGAAGGTCGAGAGAAACGGCTCGATGCGCTGGAACACGTGCGGCTTGGCGCCGACCATGATGCTGAGCGTACCGGTCTCGGCGGCCTGACGGGTGCGCGCCACCGGCGCATCGGCATAGTCGGCGCCGCGCGCTGCGAGCTGACCGGCCAGTTCCCGGGTCAGGGCCACGGGGCTCGTCGAAAGATCGACGATGGTCTGGCCCGGCCGCGCATGAGCCAGCAGCGCGCTCGTGACGACCGCCTCGACCTCCTTGCCGCCCGGCAGCGAGAGAAAGACGATGTCCGCCATCCGCCCGACCTCCGCCAGCGCTGCGACCGCTGCGACGCCATCGCCTGCCAGTCGCGTCACCGGCGCAGGGTCGAGATCGAAGGCGATGATGCTGCGTCCGGACTTGCGGGCGAGGTTGCGGCACATGGGCTCGCCCATCACGCCGAGACCAATGAAGCCGATAGGCGCTGCGTCCGTCATGTCCGTGTCTCCTCTGCGCGCGTGTCAGACGCCGCGGATGCGATCGAGCACCGGCAGCACGTAGCTGCGGAACCGTTCGGGATCCTCGCTCATGGGGAAGTGGCCGAGACCGCGCATGGTCACCGGCTCGACCCCTGCGATCTTGGCGGCCGTACGCTCGGTGTCTGCGGGCGAGCATGAGAAATCGTATTCGCCGGTGAGCAGATAGAGCGGGCAGCGCCGCGTATCGATCTCGGGCGTGACGTCGCGCAGGTCGCCATCGACGCGATAGAAGTGGAGATCGCCCTTGAACACGCCGGGACCGCCGGACTTATACATCCAGAGCGTCTCGTGGCGGGAGGCGGCCGGGCTGTGCGGAGCCATCATGCCCGATACGAGACCGGCACAGACCTCGCCGCCATGCACCTCGGGGCGATGCAGCCACGTCGTATCGTACCAGGGCTGCTGGTAG
>JAGRKR010000048.1:0-2742 GCA_020442225.1 Hyphomicrobiaceae bacterium
GGTTTGCCGGAGGCTGATTGACGTCAGTTACGCGGCCATGGCTTCAGCTTCCAGAGCCGCGTAGAAGTTGGCTTCGGCTTCCGCAGGCGGGATGTTCCCGATCGGCTCGAGGATACGTCGGTTGTTGAACCAGTCCACCCATTCGAGAGTCGCGTATTCCACGGCCTCGAAGCTGCGCCATGGCCCGCGGCGGTGGATGACCTCGGCCTTGTACAGCCCGTTGATCGTCTCGGCCAGCGCGTTGTCGTAGCTGTCGCCGACGAAGGCCACGTAGACGAAGCCCGTCCATGTCGAGACATACGTGAAGTCCGACACCCACAGCACGTTCGGCCGCTCGACGCGGAACTGCAGGTTGACGTGATCGCGCGGGCATGGCGCGGCCTTGTCGGGCACTGTGGTGCGCACGGTCTTACCGTGAATGACGCCTCGCAGAGCCATTTTCTTCATCAGCCGCACCACCGTGCAGCGGGCGACGTCAAAGCCCTCCCGCAGCATCTGCCGCCAGACTTTGCGATATCCGTAGACGCCGAAGTTCTCGTCGAACACCCTGCGGATCTCGGCACACAGCCGGGCGTCCCGCCGCACGCGCGCCGGCGCCGTCTCCGGCGCAGCACGTCGGGCCGCGTGAGCGTGGTAGGTGGACGGGGCGATCGCCAAAACGCGGCAGATCGGCTCGACCCCGTGTTTGTCGCGGTACGCATCGACGAAGCTGATCATGGCTTCCATCGGCGGTCGAGCTCCGCCTGGGCGAAATACACGCTGGCCTTGCGCAGGATGTCGTTGGCCTGCTTCAGCTCGTGGTTCTCGCGCTCGAGCACCTTCAGCCGCGCTCGCGCTCGTCGGTGGTGAGCCCGTGCCGCTTGCCGGCATCACGCTCGGCCTGGCGGACCCAGTTGGACAATGTCTGCGCGGTGCAGCCGATCTTGGCCGCGATCGAGACGATCGCAGTCCACTGCCAGGCGTGCTCGCTGCGATGCTCGGCAACCATCCGGACGGCGCGCTCACTATAGCGCGGCGATCTGGATGAGAGCGGCGCGGCAATCAGGATGAGAGGCGGCGGCCGAGCGAAGTGATGATTGTCGCTGGCCGCCGGATTGGCAAGTACTTGATTGACGGCGAACGTCAATCAGCGTCGCCGTCGGGCTTGTCGCTCTTCTTGAGTGTCGCGTGGGCTGCCGGTCTGCCACGCCCGCGTTTTGCGGCAAGGGCCTCGCGGCGTCGATAGCTCTCGACGTTCATTTCCAGGATCGTAGCGTGATGCACGAGCCTGTCGATGGCTGCAAGCGTCATGGCTTGATCGGCGAAGATCTTGCCCCACTCGCCGAACGGCTGGTTGGCCGTGATCAGCATCGACCGCCGCTCGTATCGCGCGGCAATCAGCTCGAACAGCACGCTGGTCTCGGCCTGATCCTTGGTGACATAGGCGAGATCGTCGAGGATCAGCAGGTCGTAGCGATCCAGCTTGGCGATGGCTCTTTCCAAGGCCAGTTCTTGGCGCGCCACCTGCAGTCGTTGCACGAGATCGGTGGTGCGAGTGAACATGACGCGCCAGCCGTTCTCGACGAGGGCGAGACCGAGCGCCGCGCTCAAGTGGCTCTTGCCGCCGCCGGGCGGCCCGAACAGCAGGACGTTGGCGCCTTTCTTCAGCCAGGCATCGCCAGCAGCGAGCGCCATGACCTGCGCCTTCGAGACCATCGGCACGCTCTCGAAGTCGAACGTCGCGAGCGTCTTGCCGGCGGGCAATCGCGCTTCGGCAAGATGACGCTCGATGCGGCGTCGGCCGCGATCGATCATCTCGTGCTCGGCGAGGGCCGCGAGGAACCGCGCCGCCGGCCAGCCTTCCTTGTCTGACTGCTCGGCGAGCTTCGCCCACATCGCTTTGATACCGGGCAGTCGCAGTTCGGTGAGCATCAGCTCGACGCGCGCGGCGTCGATGGAGATCGTCGTCGTCATTGCGCGACCTCCATCATGCTGGTTGTCGATACCGCGGTGCTGACCATTGCCAGCTCGTCGTAGACGGCGAGCGGCACCAGATCGACGACGACGTCGGGCACCGATGAAGCGTCTGGTGCGAAGCGCTTGCGCAATCGGTTGATGTCCGGCAGTTGGCCATCATCGAGTTCGGCGTCGATCACGGCCGCAAGTTCGGCCTCGCAGGTGCGCTCGTGCGCCAACGCCAACAGCTCGACCGTGACTTTGCAGGCGCGCTTGTCGCCGACCTCGGAGCGCAAGACATCGAAGGCGCGGGCGAAGGACGGACGCGGGAACAACTGATCCCGGTAGACGAGATTGAGCAACGCCATTGGCTTCTTGCGTAATGCGTGGATGACGTGCCGGTAGTCGACGACATGGCCGCCATGGCTCGCCGATACGGGCTGCCCGCGCCTCAGCGTTGCAACGTGTGTCGAGCCGAGGAAGCATTCGAGGCGGTCATCATAGATGCGTGCGCGGAGGCGGTGCCCGATGAGCCGCGACGGCACGGTGTAGAAGACGCGCCGCAGCACGAAGCCGCCGCTCGACGAGACGGTCACGACCTTCTCCTCAAAGTCGGCGGTGCGTCGCTTCGGCAGATCGTTCAAGGCCGGCCGCTCCAACTCGATGCGCTTTCGGTTGCGGGCATTGCGCTGGCCAACGACCTCGTCGAGGAAGCGCCGATAGGCGTCGAGATCGTCGAAGTCGCGGCTGCCACGCAGCAGCAGCGCATCCTCGATCGCCGCCTTCAAGTGGCCGTGCGCGCTCTCG
>JAGRKR010000048.1:2802-3344 GCA_020442225.1 Hyphomicrobiaceae bacterium
GCGTTGTTGCGCGACGGCTCCATGCGGTAGTGGCGTACGAGCGCCTCGTAGCGCTCGGTCAGGTCCTCTTGCGCATCAACAGACAGGTTGCGGAACGCCGCCGACAAGCTGTCGCTGCGATGCTCCTTCGGTGCGCCGCCGAGCGCCCACAACGCGTTCTGCAGACCCTCCGCGAGCGCGACGAAGCTCTCGCCGCCGAGCACGACCTCGGCATGCTCGAAGCCCGAGAAGACGAGGCGGAAGTGATAGAGCCGGTGATCGAGCGATCCGCCGGCGACGAGAACGCCGAGATCGCTCATGTCGGTGAAGTCCGAGAGGCCCTGGCGGCCGGGCTCGTGCACTTGCCGGAACATCACGTCCTGTTCGGGGCCGGCGATCGCCCGCCAGCCGCGAATGCGCCGCTCCAGCGTGCGCCGAATGCCGGGGCTGATCTCGGGATGGCGCCGGCGAAGCTCCTCCAGCACCGCGATCGCGCGGATGCCGGGCGCCGCCTGTAGGATCGGCACGACCTCGCCATCCCAAACGTCGGCGAGCGGGTCGGG
>JAGRKR010000482.1:0-8086 GCA_020442225.1 Hyphomicrobiaceae bacterium
GGGCTCGCCGGGGGCCTGCAAGGACGCCTGGAATGGCATTCTGAAATGGCAGCTCGACAATCGCCATCGGCCCTGCAACCTCGTCGAGATCATGCCGCGCCTCAGCGAGCGCTGACGATCGGCCGCTGACGGTTTTCAGGTGGTGCGGGTGATGTCGAGCGCCGCTCGCTCACTCGTGCGCGTGGAACTCGTCCTGCTCGGACAGCGCCCGCTGAAGCTCAAGAAGCTCGCGGGTGGCGTTGGCGTTGTCGAAGATCGCCCGGGCGAGTTGCCCCCAGAAGACAACCGTCAGGCCCAGCACCATCGGCACGACCGCGATCACGACGGCGCCGGCAAGGCCGCCGGCGACGCCGAACAGGCCGCCTTTCATGAGGCCGCTGCCGAATTGCGTCAGGCTCGCCACGGCGAGCACAGGACCAGCCCCGAACAGCAGCCAGCCGAGCGTGGAGAAGATGCCGGAAACGAGCTTGCCCGCCTTGTAGTCGTTGACGCGGCCCGGAAGCGCGATCGGCCGCATGGGTGCCAGATACCGTGGCTGCGGCCCGGGACCGTGGGGGGCTTGATGCGGCGACGGCGGCATGTGGGCGTGGGGCTGCCCAGGTCGGCCCTGCATCGGCACCATGCCGTCGCGGGCGGACGTTTGTGGCGGCGGTGTCAGCGGCGCCTGCGGGGCTTCGGACGGGCGGCGTGCCGACGGCGGCTTCGGCGGCGGGGCGTGCCCGGCCTCGCCATTCAGGGCGCCGTTGTGGGTGCCGTTCAGGCGCGGTTGGCCTTGCGGCGGGGACCCGGGAATGAGGGCAGCGACACGCGCCAGCCCTTCGCGGGCGATCTTGGCCTCCGGCGTCTGGCCATGGTGATCGGCGATGTGCTTGTAGAACTGGTAGGCGTAGTCGTACTTCTTCTCCGACTCGGCCTTCCGGCCGGCCTCGAGAACCTGGGCGACCGTGAATTGCGTCATGATACAGCGCCCCTGTCGACGAATATGCTAGGAACCACTATTGCACACGTTATCGCGACTGTCTGTGGCGAGCCAGTGGTGAAGAGCCGCAAATCTGGGAAAAACCTGATCGCGCCTTGATGGCAATCGCCAGATTGATGCCGGAAATCGGCGCTCGATCCGCCTTAATCGGACGCGCTATCTCGCTCATCTGAAACGTTTTCATCAGCTCGCGGCAGCAGTCGTCGTCCGGCCGTGGCGGCGACCCGTGCAAGGCTCCAGGCATCGTCGACATCATCGAGCTCGGCGGCGCTGGCGACAGGCGTGCCGCGCAGATTCTTCAACGTATCGGCGAGTGTGTGGGCGCTCGACCAGCGCACGCCGCCGAAGGGGCGCGGCGCCCGGCGCGTCCGCCTGTAGCCGACGAGATAGAAGCCACCGTCAGCCGCCGGGCCGAGCACGACGTCGTGGCGGCCGAGCAGCCGGAACGCCTGCGCGATGTGGCGAGGCTCCAGCGCCGGGATGTCGGTGCCGACCACGATCACCGGGCCGGGCGGCTGACCCACCAGCAGGCGCTGCATGCGCGTTCCCAGGTCGCCCGCGCCCTGCGGTATGCGGACCGGCCCCGCCGGCCACGACCGACCGGCAACCGCCGTATCCGGGGAGACGGCGAGCAGCGTCTGCCAGCGGCGCGAGGCCGACAGCCGGGCCACCACCGAGCCCATGACGTGACGATAGAAGTAGGTGGCTCTGACGAGGCCGACCTCGCGCGCCAGCCGGGTCTTGACGTTGCCCATCACGGGCAGCTTGGCCATGATGACCAGGCGACAGCGAAACGGCGCCACCCGCTTGGGTGGCGCCGGCCCCACGAGACGAGGGCGAGGTGTGCAGGGCAGGGGTATCCTGCCCGCTCCGCCCAGCATCAGGCCTTCATGGGCACGAACGCGTAGCCCGAGCCGTCCTTGGCCAGCGTGCCGGCGTTCGGCAAGCCGAAGTGGTAGCCCGCGACGATCGCCTTGTCGGCGACGGCCTGCTCGAACAGCTTGCGGCGGTTGCTTTCGGCAAGCTTCGGGTCGGCGTCGAAGATCGCCTGCCAGCCGGGATTGCGAACGAACAGCGCAGGGACGTTCGAGGTGTCGCCCATGATCATGAATTGCTGGCTGCCGGAACTCAGCCGGAATACGGAGTGACCGGGCGTGTGGCCATGGGCGGAGAGCATCGTCACGCCCGGCACGACCTCTTTGCCGGCCTCTGCCTGCTTCAGGTTCTTCCAGGTCGGGAAGGTGGCCTGGATGCGCTTTGCGAGGCCCTGGCGCGCGGCCGGAAGCTTGGGGATCAGCGCCGGGTCCGTCCAGAACTTGTACTCGGCCGACGGCACGATGATCTCGGCGTTCGGGAACACCTGGGCGTTGGTGCCCTTCGCCATCAGGCCGAAGATATGGTCGGGATGGAAGTGCGAGATGAGGATCGTCTTGACGGACTTGGCATCGATGCCGGCCGCGGCCATGTGCTTCATCATCAAGCCGGCCTTCGGTCCGCCGGCCTGACCGCCCGTGCCGGAGTCGACGAGGATGACGTCGCCCTTGATCTTCAGCGCCAGGGCCGTGAAGGTGATCGGCACGAAGGCGTCCGCCAGCCCGCCCGCCTTGAGCGCCGCCTTGGTCTGGGCGACCGTGGCGTTGCGGATGAACTTGTCGTCGTGGGCCTTCTCCCAGATGCCATCGAAGAGGGAGGTCACCTCGACATCGCCGACCTTGAAGGTCATGAAGCCCTTCGTCAGGAGATCGCTCTTCGCCTGGGCGGCGTCGATGAAGGTGACGTGCCGGTTCAGTCCGAAGAGTGCCGCAGCACCCGCGGCGGACAGGACGAGATCGCGGCGAGAGACTTTCAGCATGGTACTGCTCCTTGTCGATCTGCGATGAAATGGCCGGGTGACCCGGACCCGGCTCGATCGCCGTAGCCCCGGTCCAAATCTCCGCGCAAACTACGCTACGTTGGCAAGCGCAAGAAGGGCGCCCCTCATGGCGATCACGCCTATTTGATCGGGAATAATCCGGCAATCGGATTCGTGCAGGCGCGACGTGGGCGTGCCGGTCGGCCTCAACCGTACAGGCGGACGATGTGCCGCGTCGGCACGCGCAGGAGGAAGAGCGCCACGCACGACATGTTCCGCAGGGATCGCAGGAGATAGCCGTCGCGCCTGAAGCGCACCGCCGACGTCGTGGCGCGGCTGCGGAGCATGACGATGCGCTTGCGCCCGAGACGGCGAACCATGGCGACGTCCTCCATCAGAGGCAAAGGCTGGTAGCCGCCGACGCTCTCGTAGAGCCGGCGTGGCACCAGCAGTCCCTGGTCGCCATAGGGCAGCCGCAGCAGGAGGCATCTGAGGCTGACGAGCGTCTCGAGCGCGCGCGGTGCGAAGCCGATGTCGTCGAGCGAGAACTTGAAGGCCGCCGCCGACTCCGGTCGTGCGCCGCCGTCCACGCGCTCGATGAACGCCAGCGCCTCGCTCTCCCAGCCCGCCTCGAGCACCGTATCGGCGTGCAGGAACAGCAACCACGGCTGTCGCGCCGCCTTGGCGCCGGCCGCGAGCTGCGAACCGCGGCCCTTCTGCGCCGTCACGAGCTCGGCGCCCGCCGCCTCGACGATACGCGCCGTATGGTCGCTCGAGCCGCCGTCGACGATGATGACCTCGCGCACCACCCCTTCCACGGCCGCCGGCACCAGTGCGGTGAGGGTGGCCGCCAACACGCGTTCCGCGTTGAGTGTCGGGATGACGACTGTGATCATGGCAGCGGACTATAGCGGTCGCTCGGGTCCGCTAGAAGCCGGCAGCGGGTTTGCGCGTGCAAATTTTGTTCTTTCTTTGTTCTCATCGTGCACGTAAGCTCTCGCGTGGTGGTGAGCCGACAGGTGGGAGTGTCTGCGATGCCGAGGCATGTCGTTGCGGAAGAGAGCGGCCGGCGGGGCGGCGAAAGCCGCGATGGGCGTTTGCGCGGCCGGGGCGCCCGCTCCAACCGGAGTGGGCGGTACGAGGCCCTGGTCGTCGAGGAGGCGGACGACGGCTGGGGGCATGCCGACGAGCCCGCGAAGCTCCGGACCGAGGTGCAGCTCGAGCAGGCACGCACCATCATCACCAGGAACGACAGCCCCGACATCTCGTTCGATCAGTCGATCAACCCCTACCGCGGCTGCGAGCATGGGTGCAGCTATTGCTACGCCCGGCCCAGCCACTGCTATCTCGGCCATTCCGCCGGGCTCGACTTCGAGAGCAAGCTCTATGCGAAGCCCGGCGCGGCGGCTCTCCTGAGGCGGGAGCTGGCGGCCCCGCGCTACGCGCCCCGCACCATCGCGCTGGGGACCAACACCGATCCCTATCAGCCGATCGAGCGGGAGCATGGCCTCACGCGACAGTTGCTCGAGGTCATGGTCGAGACGCGGCACCCGGTCGGCATCGTCACCAAGTCCGCCCTGATCCTGCGCGATCTCGACCTACTGGCGGAGCTGGCGCGGCGCGACCTCGTCAAGGTGGCGATCTCGGTGACGACGCTCGACCGGGTCACGGCGCGCAAGATGGAGCCCCGGGCCTCGACGCCCGCCAAGCGCCTGGAGGCTATCGCGCGACTGGCGGAGGCGGGCATCCCGACCGCGGTCATGGTCGCGCCCGTGGTTCCGGCGATCAACGACAGCGAGATCGAGGCCATTCTCGGCGCAGCCAGCGATGCCGGCGCACGCGAGGCGGGCTATGTCCTGCTGCGGCTGCCGCTCGAGATCAAGGAGCTGTTCCGGGAATGGCTCGCGACGGAGTTCCCGGACCGCGCCCGGCGAGTCATCACGCTGATGCGATCGATGCACGGGGGACGCGACTACTCGGCGCAGTTCGGTGTGCGGCAGCGGGGGCGCGGCCCCTTTGCGGAGCAGATCGCCGCCCGCTTCCGGCTCGCCTTGAAGCGTTGCCGGCTGAACGAGCGGCGGCTGACGCTCAGGACCGATCTGTTCGAGCCGCCGTCCCCGGGTGGAGACCGTCAGTTGAGCCTGTTTTGAGACGTCCGCCGGCCGGCCGCGGCTTTTTTCACAGCTACGTTCGAGCCGGCGCGCGTGAACCTCGCGGTCCGCGTCCGAGCGTGGCATGGTCGCGGCCATGCGACGGGTTGGCAACAGGAAGGGCGGGCGGCCAGCGGCCGACGACGGGCTCGAGCGTGCTTTGGCGCTCCGGGTCGGGGGGCTCGTTGCCGGTGTCGATGAAGCGGGCCGTGGCCCTTGGGCCGGACCCGTGGTGGCCGCCGCCGTGATTCTCGATCCGGCCGCTGTGCCCATCGGCATCGCCGATTCCAAGGCGCTTACATCCGACCGCCGCGCCAATCTCTACGACGCGATCCTGGCGAGTGCCATGGTCGGCGTCGGCATCGGCGAGGTTGAGCGTATCGACCGCGACAACATCCTCAATGCCACGATGTGGGCGATGCGGGAGGCCATCCTGCGGCTTCCGGTCCGGCCGGTGGCCGCCCTCGTCGACGGCAATCGGCGGCCCGAGGCGCCAGTCGCGATCGAGACCGTGGTCGGCGGCGACGCGCGCTCGCTCAGCATCGCCGCGGCCTCGATCGTGGCGAAGGTGACGCGCGACCGGCTGATGCAGCAGCTCGCGCTGGCGCATCCGGGCTATGGCTTCGAGCGACACAAGGGCTATGGCACCGCTGAGCATCGCCGCGCCCTCGATCGCCTCGGCCCCTGCCCACAGCACCGGCGCTCATTCGCACCGATCCGGCTCGTGTTGGAGCGGGCTGTGCGCTGATGCGGACCCGCGACGGGTAGCCGCCTCTACAACCTCCGGGCCGACGTCATGGCGATTGATTCCGCTCCGTAGCGCCAGTTTCTTTGCGGAGGCGTCTTCATACTTTGTTCACCCTGTGGCATCACTAGATCGCAGTGGTGATCGATGTCGATCATCGTGGTGTCCGAGTCGTCGTTTTGTGAGTAGCGTACCATGGCCACGCGTAACCGGCGTCAGTCGGTCCTCGACCTCGATCGCGTTCTGCGCGGAGACTGCATCAGCGTCCTCTCGCGCCTGCCCGACGCCAGCGTCGATCTGGTGTTCGCCGATCCGCCCTACAATCTGCAGCTCGAAGGCGAGCTTCTGCGCCCGAATAACACGGTCGTGGACGGGGTGCATCACGACTGGGATCAGTTCGGCAGCTTTGCCGAGTACGACGCCTTCACGCGCGGCTGGCTCGGCGAGGTTCGCCGCGTTCTCAAGCCCGACGGCGCGGCGTGGGTCATCGGCTCCTATCACAACGTCTTCCGCCTCGGCACGGCCCTTCAGGATCTCGGATTCTGGATCCTCAACGACATCGTCTGGCGCAAGACAAATCCGATGCCCAACTTCCGCGGTCGACGCTTCACCAATGCGCACGAGACGCTCATCTGGGCGGCTCGCGACCAGCGCTCGCGCTACGCCTTCAACTACGAGGCCATGAAGGCCGGCAACGACGATCTGCAGATGCGCTCCGACTGGCTGTTTCCCATCTGCTCCGGACCCGAGCGGCTCAAGGACGGTGAGGGCCGCAAGGCGCATCCGACACAGAAGCCGGAAGCGCTCATTCACCGCATCCTGCTGGCGTCCAGCCGTCCCGGCGACGTCGTGCTCGATCCCTTCCTCGGCAGCGGCACGACTGCGGCCGTGGCCCGGCGACTGGGGCGGCGGTTCATCGGCATCGAGCGCGACGAAGCCTATGCGCGCATCGCAGAGGAACGCATCGCGGCGGTGAAGCCGCTGCCGGCGGCGGCGGTCGAGACGCTCCCCTCGAAGCGGGCAGAGCCGCGCGTGCCCTTCGGCACCATCATCGAGCTCGGCATCCTGGCCGCCGGCTCCACGCTGTACGATCCGCGCGCGCGCATCCAGGCCGAGGTCAAGGCCGACGGCACGCTCGCCTGCAAGGGCGCTCAGGGCTCCATTCACCGCCTCGGCGCGCAAGTGCAGGGCAAGGCCGCCTGCAACGGCTGGAGTTTCTGGCACTTCGAGGCGGACGGCGAGTTGCGCCCCATCGATCTCCTGCGTGAGCGGGCAAAGCGCGAGCTCGGCCTCGCCGGTGCTCGTCCGCTGGTCGCTGCGGAATAGGCTGTTCGCGTCCGGGAGTCGGGGCTGAGCACGTGGCGGCTCCGGTCGTGCGGAAGTCGAGGCAGGGCGTCGCTCAGATGCTGCGGCCGCCGTCGACGTCGAGCGCTACGCCGGTGATGAAACCGGCCTCGGCCGACGCCAGGAACACGGCGGCATCGGCGATATCCCGCGGTGTCGAGAAGCGCCCGAGAGGGATGCCGGCCAGGAAGCGCTGGCGGTTCTCGGGGGTGTCGGGCACGCCCATGAACTGCTCGAGAAGCGCCGTCTCGCCGATCACTGGATTGATGGCGACGACGCGGATACCCATCGGCGCCAGCTCGGCGGCCATCGATTTGGTCAGCGTGATCGCCGCGCCCTTCGAGCCATTGTACCACGTGAGGCCGGGCCGCGGGCGGCCGCCGGCCGTCGAAGCGGTGTTGACGATGACGCCGCCGCCGCGCTTCTTCATCTCGGGCACCGCTTCGAGCGCCATGAGGTAGATGGCTTTGACGTTGACGGCATAGATCCGGTCGAACGTCGCCTCGTCCACCTCCAGCATGGGCTGGTTCTTGTGGGTGACGCCGGCATTGTTCACGACGATGTCGAGGCCGCCGAAGATGCGCACAGCCTCCTGCACCGTCGCCTTGACGTCTGCCCTGACCGCCACGTCGCACGCGACATGGATGGCGTTCTCGCCGATCTCGCGCGCCACCTCGCGGGCGCCCTGGCCGTTGATGTCGGCGCAGACGACCTTGGCCCCCTCGCGGGCGTAGCCGATGGCGATGGCGCGTCCGAATCCGGAAGCGGCCCCGGTGACGATGGCGATCTTGTCGGCGAGACGCATGGCGGTTGCTCCGCGTGCGAAGGCTCAGCTCTGTGCCAGCTCTGCGCGGCGCGGACTGGCCGGATAGGTGCCGAGGATCTTCACCACCGAAGAGAAGAACGACAGCTCCTCGAGCGCGAGGCGCACGTGGTGGTCGGACGGGTGGCCTTCGATGTCGGCATAGAACATCGTGGCATTGAACGTGCCCTCGAGCTGGTAGGACTCGAGCTTG
>JAGRKR010000482.1:8098-15378 GCA_020442225.1 Hyphomicrobiaceae bacterium
GCCGTTGGTGGCGAAGCCGCCGAGGGCCTTGTAGAGGGCCGCGGGGACGTTGCGGACGCGGAAGATGAAGGTGGTGATGACGGGGCCTTCGTCCGGCTCGGCGTCGTCGGGCTCGGCGGCCAGGACCACGAACCTCGTCGTGTTGTGCGCCTCGTCCTCGACGTCGGCCTTGAGGATCTGCAGGCCGTAGATCTCCGCCGCCAGGCTGGAGGCGATGGCGGCCAGCGTTTTGTCGCCGGTCTCCTTGACGAGCCGTGCGGAGCCGGCCGTGTCGGCCTCGGGAATGGCGCGCAGGCCGAGCGATCTCAGCGTGTTGCGGCACTGTCCGAGCGCCTGGGTATGGGACATCACGCCCTTGATGGCCGAAAGCTCCGCACCCGGCAGCGCCATGAGCTGGTGGCGCACCCTCAGGAAGTGCTCGCCGACGATGTAAAGGTCGGACTGCGGCAGCAGATGGTGGATATCGGCGACGCGGCCGGCGACCGAGTTCTCGATGGGGATCATGGCGTAGAGGGCGTCGCCGCTCTTCACCGCCGCCAATGCGTCCTCGAAGGTGGGGCACGGCGTCGGCGTGAGATTCGGCCACGCCTCGTGGCAGGCCAGATGCGAGTTGGCGCCGGGCTCGCCCTGGTAGGAGATCTTGCCCGTCAGAGACTCAGGTGAGGGGCGGGTGCCGCCGCTGGGGCGTGTCGTGGACTTGGCCATGTCGTGTCGGGAACCGGATACGGCGAGGCGAGGCGGCGCAGGGCCACCGCGCGCGCAGGGGCTGATCTCTGGAGTGCGATCGACTTTGCGGGAACCGCTTGCGCAGGCCCTGGAATTGCCGGTCGCACCATGAGGTAACGATCTCAGGCGCGCGCGAGCTCAGCGCGGGCGCGCTCAAGATCGGCGGGAGTATCGACGCCGAGCGGGACAGTGTCAACGAGAGCGACGTCGATGCGCATGCCGTCCTCGAGGGCGCGCAGTTGCTCGAGCTTCTCGCGTCGCTCGAGCGGCGAGGGGCGGAGGCTGACGAACCGCTCGAGGGCGCTGCGCTTGTAGGCGTAGATGCCGATGTGGTGGTAGAGCGGGCCGTCGCCGTGCGGGGCGGGCGCGCGCGTGAAGTAGAGCGCGCGCAGGACGTCGGGGCGGCTGGTGGGGGTGCCCACGATCTTCACGACGTTCGGGTTCGTGCCCTCGCCCGGCTCGGTGATCTCGGCGGCGAGGGTGGCGATATGCGTCGCCTTGCCGGCCAGGGGTCTGCTGCAGACGTCGATGAGGCGCGGCTCGAGTGTCGGCAGGTCGCCCTGCAGGTTGATGACGATATCGACATCGCCTTCGGGATCGACCTTGTTGACGGCCTCGAACACGCGATCGGAGCCCGAGGCGTGGTCTGCCCGTGTCAGCACCGCCTCGCCGCCGGCCTTGCGCACGACGGCTGCGATCTCCTCGGTGTCCGTGGCAATGACGACACGGCCGATCTCCGAGGCCATCGCCCGGCGCCAGACATGGATGATCATGGGTGTGCCGTGGATGTCGGCGAGCGGTTTTCCCGGCAGGCGGGTCGCCTGCATGCGGGCGGGTATGACGATGATGGCGCGTTGCATCGCGTTCGGATGTCTCCAAAGGTGACAATTCGTCTCGCCCCATGCCTCTAGGACAAGCGTGACGCCGGTTGCAAGCCAAAGCGGAACGCCTATAGTGGCCGCCGGTTTGCCAATTTTGCCACGGATGCAGCCGCGAGGCCTCCGTGTGGCCACGCGTGGCTGGGGGAAACGAAGCACATGGACGCATTTGAGCTGAACAAGATCGCGGGCGCAACGCTCGCGGCGCTGCTTACGGTCTTTGGCCTGAAAGTGTTCTATGAGATTGCCCTGCCGCATCACAAGCCGGCCAAACCGGGCTACTCTATCCCAGTGACGGCAGCGAAACCCGGCGCGCCCGCTGCGGCGCCGGCAGCCTTCGATCCGAAGGCCGTCGTGGCCTTGATCGCAAAGGCTACTCCCGCCAACGGCCAGGAAGTGTTCCGCGCCTGCCAGGCCTGCCACACGGTCGAGAAGGGCGGCGGCGTCAAGACGGGCCCCAATCTCTTCGGCATCGTCGGGCGCAAGGTCGGCGGCGTCGCCGGCTTCCAGTATTCGCCGGACTTCACCGGCAAGACGACGTCCTGGACCTATGAGGAGCTCGCGAAGTTCCTGCACAATCCCAAGGGCTACGCGCCGAATACGAAGATGGTCTTCCGTGGCGTCGAGGATCCGGCCGAGCTCGCCGATCTCATCAGCTATCTGAGGTCCCTTGCCGACAGCCCGGCTCCGCTGCCAAAATGAGCGAGGCGGCAGCGTCTCGTATGTGTTGATCTGCGTCCGGCCCCGTCAAGACCTTGGCGGGGTCGGTGCATTTGAGGGGTGTGGCCGCGTTCGGGTCATGGACGAGTTTTAACTTGGCGGGTCGGCGTCCGGTGCGCATCCTCGCGTCGGCGCCGAGGCGAACGTATCCATCGATCAACCGCCCCTTCGGTCACGGCTGTTTCTTGCGCATCGACGAGGGGGCGTGGCGGCGCCAGGGAAAGGTTGGGATAGGGTCATGCTCGTGAGACGCGGTCTTGCCGCCTTTGGTCTGGCGGTCGTCCTGGCCGGCTTGTCCGGCGACAGCGGCCGGGCGCAGCAGCCCGCGCCCGTGGCGCCTGCACCTGCGGCGACGCCGGCGGCCCAACAGACGCGCCATCATGCGCTTTCGCTCGTCGGCAAGCCGAAATTCGGCGCGGATTTCAAACACTTCGATTGGGTGCGACCGGATGCGCCGAAGGGCGGCTCGTTGCGGCTGGCGACGATCGGCGGCTTCGATTCGCTCAACGAGCACACCATCAAGGGAAGCGCCGCGCCGGGTCTGGGGCTGATCTACGACACGCTGCTCGATGCCAGCCCCGACGAGCCATCGACGGAGTACGGGCTCGTCGCCGCCTGGGTCGCGCACCCCGACGACTTCTCCTCGGCGACCTTCGGCCTGCGGCCCGAGGCTCGCTTCCACGATGGCAAGCCGATCACGCCCGAGGACGTCGTCTTCTCGCTGGAGGCCCTGAAAAAGGCCAATCCGTTCTATGCGCTCTACTACAAGAACGTGGTGCGGGTGGAGAAGACCGGGCCGCATCAGGTGACCTTCCACTTCGACGTGAAGGGCAACCGTGAGCTTCCGCTGATCGTCGGACAGATCCCCGTCCTGCCCAAGCACTACTGGACCGCGAAGGGCAGCAACGGCGAGCCGCGGGATCTCTCCAAGACCACCTCCGAGCCGCCGCTCGGATCGGGGCCTTATCGCATCAAGGCGGTCGAGCTCAATCGCTTCATCGTCTACGAGCGCATCGCCGACTACTGGGCGCGTGAGCTGCCCGTCATGCGCGGGCGCTACAACTTCGGCGAGATCCGCTACACGACCTATCGCGATCAGAATATCGCCTTCGAGGGCTTCAAGGGCGGGCAGATCGACTTGTGGACGGAGTCGAGCTCCAAGAACTGGGCGACGGGCTACGAATTTGCCGCCGTGAAGGCCGGCCGCGTGCGCCGGCTGGAGATTCCGACCAAGACGGTCGCGCCGATGCAGGCCTTCATCTTCAACCTGCGCCGCACCAAGTTCCAGGACGCACGGTTGAGGCGCGCCTTCGGTCTCGTGTTCGACTTCGAATGGGCGAACAAGAATCTGTTCTACGGACAGTACAAGCGCGTCTCGAGCTACTTCGGCAACAGCGAGCTGGCGGCGACCGGCCTGCCGAGCGGGCTCGAGCTGAAGATCCTCGAGGAGGTGCGCAAGCAGGTGCCGCCGGAGGTCTTCACGACGCCGTTCGCCAACCCCGTGAACAGCACGCCGCAGGACCTTCGCAAACACATGCGCGAGGCGCTGGACCTGTTCAAGCAGGCGGGTTGGACGTTGCGCGCGGAACGGGTCGACGATCCGACCTGCGGGACCTTCTGCAAGCTCATGATCTCCATCGGCCTGCGCAGCGCGCAGACCACGCAGGTCCTGCGCAACGCCAAGGGGGAGCCGCTCGACGTCGAGCTGCTGCTCGTCTCGCCGCTGATGGAACGCATCGCCCAGCCCTACAAGGCGAACCTGGAGAAGCTCGGCATTCGCGTGCGTGTGCGCATCGTCGACTCCGCCCAGTACGAGCGGCGCGTGAAGAGCTTCGACTACGACATGATCATCACGACCTTTGCCCAGTCGCACTCGCCCGGTAACGAGCAGCGCCAGTTCTGGGGCTCGGCGGCCGCGTCGCGCGAGGGGAGCCGCAACCGGATCGGCATCCGCGATCCGGCCATCGACAAGCTGATCGACAAGGTGATCTTCGCCAAGTCGCGCGAGGAGCTGGTGGCGGCGACCCGGGCGCTCGATCGCGTGCTCCTGTGGAACTTCTACGTCGTCCCGCAATGGTACTCGCCGACCGTGCGCGTCGCCTATTGGCAGGGGCTCGGGCATCCGCTGAAGTTTCCGGCCTTGAACCCGAGTGTCATCGCCACCTGGTGGCAGGATGCGGCGCGGGGCACGGAGCCGGGCAAGGAGGCGCCGAAATGACCTCACGGGCCTCTTGTCTTCCATGTCACCACCGCGAGGCTGCCGAGGCGCGCTTGCCGCCGCTGGCGCGGCTCGTGGCGGTGCTCGTGCTGGTCATGGGCCTGGCGCCGGCGGTGATGGCCGCGACGAGCGGGCCACGCCATGGCCTGTCGGCGTTCGGCGATCTCAAGTACCCCGCCGATTTCAAGCATTTCAGCTACGTCAATCCGGATGCCCCCAAGGGCGGACGCCTGTCGATGATCGGCACCTCCGGGCTCAACACCTTCGACAGCTTCAACGCCTTCATCCTGAAGGGTGACGCCGCCGAGGGGCTGACGCTGCTGTTCGACAGCCTGATGGTGCGCGCCGCCGACGAACCGGACGCCATGTACGGTCTCGTCGCCAGGACGGCCGAGGTGGCGGCCGACGGCAAGTCCGTCGTCTTCAAGCTGCGGCCCGAGGCGCGCTTCTCCGATGGCACGCCCGTGACCGCGGAGGATGTCGCCTTCACCTTCGCCACGCTCAAGGAGAAGGGGCATCCAGGCTTCCGCTTGGTGCTGGCTGACGTCGTCGCCGCCGATGTCTTGGATGCCCACACGGTGCGCTATCGCTTCCAAGGCACACTCACGCGAGACCTGCCGCTGACGGTCGCCGGCCTGCCGATCTTCTCCAAGGCCTACTACACGAAGATCGACTTCGCCCAGACCAGCCTCGTGCCGCCGCTCGGTTCCGGCCCCTACACCATCGCCAGCCACGGCCAGGGCGCCTTCATCCAGTACAAGCGCCGCACCGACTACTGGGCGCGGGACCTGCCGGTCAATCGCGGGCGCTTCAACTTCGACGAGATCCGCTACGAGTACTATCGCGATCGCACTGCCGAGCTGCAGGCGCTCAAGGCCGGCACCTACGACCTGCGCGAGGAATTCACCTCGCGCGATTGGGCGCTCGCCTATGACCTGCCGCAGGTCCGCGACGGGCGGCTCGTCAAGCTGACTCTGCCCGACGAGAGCCCCTCCGGCGCGCAGGGCTTCTTCCTCAACATGCGCCGGCCGGCCTTGAAGGACGTGCGTGTGCGCAAGGCGCTCGATCTTGCGTTCGACTTCGAATGGACGAACAAGAACCTGTTCTACAGTCTCTACCGCCGCACCTGGAGCTTCTTCCAGAATTCCGACATGATGGCGTCCGGCAAGCCGAGCGCCGAGGAGCTGGCGCTGCTCGAGCCGTTCCGTGCCCAGCTTCCACCCGAGGTCTTCGGTGAGCCGTACCGGCCGCCCGTCACCAACGGCTCGGGCCAGGATCGCAGCAAGCTGCGCGAGGCGGCCAAGCTGCTGGCGGCTGCCGGCTACACGTACCGCGGCAATCGGCTGGTCGACTCCAAGGGCCAGGTGCTGCGCCTCGAGATCCTGCTCTTCTCGCCGTCGTTCGAGCGCGTCGTAACACCCTACATCCGGAACCTGCGCGCCCTCGGCATCGACGCTTTCCTGCGACGCGTGGACACCGCGCAGTATCAGCGGCGGCTCAAGTCCTTCGACTTCGACATCACGGTGCAGCGCTACGTCATGCGACTGACGCCCGGCAACGAGCTCGACACCTACCTGAGCTCGCGCGCGGCCGGCATGAGCGGCAGCCGCAATCTGGCGGGGCTGGCCAGTCCCGTCGTCGATGCCTTGATCAAGAAGGTGATCGAAGCCCGTAATCGTCCGCAGCTCCTGGCTGCCACGCGCGCGCTCGATCGCGTGCTGCGGGCTCAGCACATCTGGGTGCCGCACTGGTACAAGGCGGCGCACAATATTGCCCATTGGAACAAGTTCGGCCGCCCGTCGGAAAAGCCCCGCTTCGCGCGTGGTGTCGTCGACACCTGGTGGTACGATGCCGCCAAGGCGCAGGCGCTGCGCGCGAAGTGAGCGAGACGGAGCACAGATGGCTGCCTACCTGTTGAAGCGTCTCCTGCTGATCATCCCGACGATGCTCGGCATCATGCTCATCAGCTTCGCCATCATCCAGGTGGCGCCCGGCGGCCCCGTCGAGCGCATGATCGCGCAGTTGACGGGCACGGACGTCGGCGCGACCGCCAGGATCGGCGGACAGACCGGGGATTCCGGGCGGTCGCTCCAGCAAGGCGGCCAGCCCGGTGCGGATTCGCTCTCGTCGAAGTATCGTGGCGCGCAAGGCCTCGACCCGGAGTTCATCAAGCAGCTCGAGAAGCAGTTCGGTTTCGACAAGCCGGCGCACGAGCGCTTTTTCCTGATGATGATGAACTATCTCAAGTTCGATTTCGGCAAGAGCTATTTCCGCGACACCAGTGTCCTGCAACTCATCAAGGAGAAGCTGCCGGTCTCGATCTCGCTCGGCATCTGGATGACCCTGATCACCTACCTGATCTCGATTCCGCTGGGCATCCGCAAGGCGGTGAGGGACGGCGAGAAGTTCGATACGTGGACGTCCGGCGTGCTGGTCGTCGGCTACGCCATCCCCGGCTTCCTGTTCGCGGTTCTGCTGATCGTCATGCTCGCCGGCGGCTCGTTCTTCCAGATCTTCCCGCTGCGGGGGCTGACCTCGGCGTCCTGGCAGGAGCTGCCGCAGTTCATCCGCTCCTTCAATCCGGGCGCCGATCCGTCGGCGCCGCCGTGGAGCTGGCTGCCCTGGTACTGGAAAGTGTTCGACTACTTCTGGCACCTGACGCTGCCGATCATCGCGATGGCGCTCGGGGCCTTCACGACGATGACCTTCCTGACCAAGAACTCGTTCCTCGACGAGAT
>JAGRKR010000483.1 GCA_020442225.1 Hyphomicrobiaceae bacterium
GGGGCCTCCGGCGCCGGCTCGTCTGCACTGGCGCGCAGGACCTCGGTGGCGATCGCACCGGTGGGTCCGCCGAAGGTGATGGCGAGCAGGCGCGCGACGATCTCGACGAAGCCGGCCGCGCCCCCGTCAGTCCGCATGCGAGCGATGGCGGAGTCGTCGATGTCGTGGCCCGCCCCCCGCAGTCCGGCGCCGAGGATGCGCACGATGTCCCTGGCGCTGAGCCGCCCGCCCTCGAAGCGCTTGGCGAGGGAGAGCATGTCCTCGTGACCGAAGGCGCTTTCGAGCTCTGCGAGGGCGCCGAGCGTGAGGCAGAGTTTCATGGGGCGGCCGTCGAGGCAGGCCTCGATCTCGCCGCGGTGTTGATTGGCCATGGGAAGCTCCTGAGCGTCAGAGTGCGGCAAACACGAGAGAGCCGGCGGACTCGAGCGTGATGTCGAAAGTGACTTCGCCGTCGTGACGTCCGGCGAACTCGAGCGCGCTGATCTGGAAAGGGCCGGTGATGGCGCCGAAGTCCGGGACGACGATCTGCCAGGGGTGGATGGTGGCGTTGAAGAAGCTGTCGCGGACCGTCTCGTCGGAGGCGGCGTCCTTGAAGATGCCGGCCCCGGACAGCCGCGCACTGCGGATGCCGGCACCGGCGAGGAGCTCGCGCCATTGGCCGGACGAGTCGGCATCCGTCACGTCGACCGCTTCGGTGTTCAGGGAGAGTGAGCGGGTTCTCAGGCCTGCGACGGTCGTGAAGGAGCCGAGTCCCTCGCCATCGACCTTCAAGAGCAGATCCTTGCCTTTCTGAGCGGCCATCTGAGTGCCTTTCGTGTTGTCGTGGGATTGCGTCAGCCGTGGCGGAGCGTCAGACCGTGCGCTCGGTCACGGCGCGATAACGGACGATGCCGCGGTAGAGATCGCTGTCCGGCTCGCGCCGCGCTTCGCTGAATTCGCATGCGAGATTGACCAGGCGATGCGCCGTCAATGCGGGAGTGGCGTCGTCTAGGGCGTCCCGGATGGCGGCGATGATCTCGAGAACCCGGCGGCGTCCGGCGGCATCGCTCCAGACATGCAGCGTCACGGTGTGCTCATCGCCGAGCGAGTCCGAGCTGTCCCATGGCACCGACACGGTCCGTGCGAACACGACATAGGGCAGCGCCGTTCCCTGGGGCACGCTGTCGAAGATGCGGGGGCCGCCCAGCAGCGTGACAAGATCGGTGCTGTTGGTCAGTCTCTCGACGATGGCCATCTGGAGGGCCAGGCCGGGGCTCGCGGTCATGACAGGTCTCCCTCGTGATCACGTTTGCTGCGGGTGCGCGAACTCGGCGCCGCCTGCGCGGTGACGCGTGTGGCCGCGGCATTCGGCTCAGCCCGATCCCGGCGCGGGCGGCTGGCTCCGGCGAGGCGGTTGCGGAGGGCGCGATCGACGCGCGCCGTCAGGCGCGACGGACCCGAAAGGCTGGCTCGCAGCTTCACGGGGAGATCTCCCGGGTCCGGCACTTCAGCCAACGCCGCGCGCCGTCCACCTCGAGCACGCTCAGGATCTCGAACAGACGAGCGCCGTCGCGAAAGCGCATGGCAGGCCGGACGCCAGTGTGGTGGCGCAACCAGATGTCGTGCGAGACGACGGCGGCTGTCGCGTCGGCGCGATCGCCCTCGGCGCCGGCGCGCGGCACGACGGCGGCCCACATCACGTCGCGCAGCTGCCACGAGAGGAAAGCGCCGCCGGCCGCGTCGTCGGAGCGGACAGCCTCCTCGAGCGTGAGGCGGCGTCGGAGCGCGGCGATGCGGGGGGCGCTCAAAGCTGCCTCGTCGTGTAGGGCGCGAGCAGCTCGGTGATCATCGACGGGACACGAGCGGTTTCGCTGCCGACCTCGCTGGGGTCGCGGTGCTCGTACCAGTGCGCAACGAGCAGAAGGAGCGCCTGGCGTATGGGCGCCGGCACGTCCGCGGCAGTATCGCCGTAGCCGGCGGTGAAGACGATCTCGATGCCATTGGCGGGCAGGCCCGGGGCCGGCCACGAGGTGCCGAGCTTGCGGACGATGCGCGGCACGACGGCGGTCGTGTCGACGATGAACTCGGAAAGCGGCGCCGGGTGCAGCAGGCCGGCGCCGTCGCGGACGGAGATCGACGTGACCCCGCGCAGCGGGCGGAGGGGCAAGGCCAGGATGCGTCCCTGCGGCCAGGCATCGCGCACCAGCGTCCAGGTCTGCGTGATCAGGGCGGCCGAGAGCACGACCTCGACGTGCAGTCGCGAGGTGGTGACGAGGCTGGCGAGGAAGATGTCCTCGTCGTCGGTATCGATGCGCAGATGGGCCTTGGCCTCAGCGAGCGAGACGGGCTCGAGAAGCGGGCCGCTCGTCAGGACGAGCCCCATGGCGTGCTCCTAGCGGATGAGAGGGAAATGGGCGGCCGCGGCAGGGAGGGGACCGCGGCCGCCCGACGGCGGCCTCGTCGCGGGTCGGCGGCATCGCAACCGGGGATCAGACCGGGACGCTTGCCGGCGACGAGGGCCGGATCAGGTGCCGAAGCGCATCAGCTTGATGGCGTCGAAGTCCTGGACGCCGCCGCCCACGCGCTTCGTCGTGTAGAAGAGGACGTAGGGCTTGGAGGAATAGGGATCGCGCAGGACGCGGATGCCGACGCGATCGACG
>JAGRKR010000484.1 GCA_020442225.1 Hyphomicrobiaceae bacterium
CCTCATCTCGACGGCCGCCAGTTCGGCCTCATCTGGATCTTGCCGTTCGCGGGCATTCTGCTGTCGATCGCCATCATGCCGCTCGCAGCCCCGTCCTTCTGGCACCATCATTTCGGCAAGGTGGCCGCGGGCTGGGCGCTCGCATTCCTGCTGCCCTTCCTCTACTTCTTCGGCTTCAAGCTGACCCTGCACGAGCTGCTGCACACGCTGCTGCTCGAGTACATCCCCTTCCTCATCCTCATCCTCGCGCTCTTCACCGTGGCCGGCGGCATCTATGTCAGCGGCAACATCCATGGCACGCCCGCCATGAACACGGCCATTCTCGGCATCGGCACGGTCATCGCGAGCTGGGTCGGCACGACGGGCGCCTCGATGCTGCTCATCCGGCCGATCATCCGCGCCAACGACGACCGGGTGCATAATGCGCACGTGATCGTCTTCTTCATTTTCCTCGTCTCGAACATCGGTGGCGCGCTCACTCCGCTCGGCGATCCCCCGCTGTTTCTCGGCTTCCTGCAAGGCGTCGACTTCTTCTGGACGACCAAGCACCTGTTCATGCCGACGCTGCTGCTGGCCGTGGTGCTGCTGACCGTCTTCTTCGCCCTCGACAGCTACCTCTACGCCAAGGAAGGCCGCACGAAGCGCGACCCCACGCCCGACAGCCCCATCACCCTGCAAGGCAAGGTGAACTTCATCCTGCTCGGCGTGCTCGTGGCCGTGGTTCTCGCCAGCGGCCTCGTGAAGACGCTGGGCACCGTGCACATCTACACCGTCGAGGTCGACATCAAGAGCATCCTCAGGGATGTAGCTCTAGTCGGCGTGGCCCTGCTCTCGCTCAAGCTGACGCCGAAAGCCGTGCGAGAGGCGAATGCCTTCACCTGGGGGCCAGGCCTCGAGGTGGCGAAGCTCTTCGCCGGTATCTTCATCACTATCATTCCGGCCATCGCCATGCTTCGGGCCGGGTCGGAAGGCGCCATGTCCGGCATCGTCAACATGGTCAGCTCGGCGGATGGCTCGCCCAACAACTTCGCCTACTTCTGGCTGACCGGCATCCTGTCGAGCTTCCTCGACAACGCCCCGACCTATCTCGTGTTCTTCAATGCCGCCGGCGGCAAGGCCGACGTGCTGATGACGACACTGGCGACGACGCTAGCCGCCATCTCGGCTGGTGCCGTCTTCATGGGGGCCAATACCTACATCGGCAATGCGCCGAACTTCATGGTCAAGTCGATCGCCGAGGAGAACGGCGTCAAGATGCCGAGCTTCTTTGGCTATATGCTATGGTCGTTCGGCATCCTGGTGCCCCTGTTCCTCGTGATTTCGCTGCTGTTCTACCGCTGAGGGGCAGAGGATCGAGAGAAGGTGATTGGCGGCCCCGCGCCGCCGTCACCACATGCGCCATCACCATCATCCATCCGGGAGAGAGACGATGAGCGGCGATCAGAAGCAGACCTCCGGCTCCACCGCCCCTGTCGTTCGCAAGAGCGACGCCGAGTGGCGCAGCCTGCTGACCCCAGAGCAATTCCACGTCCTGCGCAAGCACGGCACAGAGCGGGCCTTCACCAGCCCCCTCAATCACGAGAAGCGCGCCGGCACGTTCAAGTGCGCGGGCTGCGGCCAGCCGCTGTTCGCCTCGGATACGAAATTCGACTCCGGCACGGGCTGGCCGAGTTTCCACAGCCCGGCGAGCACCACCGCCGTCACCGAGCATGACGACAGCTCCTTCTTCATGCGCCGCACGGAGGTTCGCTGTGCGCGCTGCGACGGCCATCTCGGCCACGTCTTCCCCGACGGACCGCGCCCGACCGGTCTCAGATACTGCATCAATGGCGTGGCGCTCACATTCGAGCCCGGCACACGCTAGGGCGGCGTCGATGGCGTGAATGACGTCCGACCATCGCGATTTCGAATGCCTGCGCCTGTCACAGCGCCGAGAATATGCGCGCCTGCGCATCCCGCACCCGCGGTCTCACTCCCCCGTTCCAGGCCGTCCGCCGCCTGCCTCCCATGAAAGGATCGATCATGTCCGCACCGAAGAAGCCGCAGCCGTTGCCAGCGCCGCCGCGCGCCGCGCAGCGACCGACATCGCGCAGCTTTCACGGCGAGACGCTGAGCGACGAGTACGCCTGGCTGCGCGCCGACAACTGGCAGGAGGTCATGCGTGATCCCGAGGCGCTGGCGCCGGAAATCCGCGCCTACCTCGAGGCCGAGAACGCCTACACCAATGCGGCTCTCGCCGATACCGAGGCACTGCAGGAGGCGCTCTTCGCCGAGATGAAGGGGCGCATCAAGGAGGACGATTCCTCCGT
>JAGRKR010000485.1 GCA_020442225.1 Hyphomicrobiaceae bacterium
GGGGTCGGGCAGGGCAAGATGAAATATCTCGCCCGGGAGCATGGGGCCGGTCTCGATGTCATGCGCGCGATCAAGGCGGCCCTCGATCCGCAGGGCATAATGAATCCCGGCAAGATGATCGCCTGAGAACGGCACCCGTTCTGCACCGGGTTCGCGGGTGAGTGCGGGCCCATTCCCGGCCGGGGCGACGCGGTACGCTCGTCTACCCACCGCTTTCTCGCAGCAGAGCCCGTGCGCCAGGTGCAATCCCTTGCCCGGACGGGCCTCAGGCTCTACGGTTCGCAGACGTGGGGTTCAGGTATTGATTAGCGTTCAAAGAAGGCGCCCGTGAAGTATGTCAGCACTCGGGGCGAGGCGCCCCGTCTTGGATTCGAGGATGTGCTCCTTGCCGGCCTGGCGCGGGATGGCGGCCTCTATGTGCCGGCCGAGTGGCCGAGGTTCACACCCGAGGAAATCGCCGGGTTCGCCGGTGCGCGCTACGAGGACGTCGCCTTCGCGGTGATGCGTCCGTTCATGGGCGATGCGGTGCCGGCCGACGAGCTGCGTGCGATGATCGAGGCGGCCTATGCCGGCTTCGCGCACCGCTCCATCGCGCCCCTCGTCGAAATCGCGCCCAACGACTGGGTTCTCGAGCTGTTCCACGGTCCGACCCTGGCCTTCAAGGATGTCGCCATGCAGGTGCTGGCGCGCCTCATGGACCGGACGCTCGACAAGCGGGGCGAGCGCGCCACCATCATCGGCGCGACCTCCGGCGACACGGGCGGCGCCGCCATCGAGGCCTTCAGGGGCCGCGAGGCGATCGACGTATTCATCCTCTACCCGCACGGCCGCGTCAGCGACGTCCAGCGGCGCCAGATGACCACTCCGTCGGAGGCGAACGTCCATGCCATCGCGGTCAAGGGTACGTTCGACGACTGCCAGAATCTCGTGAAGGCGATGTTCGGCGATCTGGCCTTGCGCGACCGGCTCGGCCTGACGGGCGTCAATTCCATCAACTGGGCGCGGCTTATGGCCCAGATCGTCTACTTCTTCAGTGCCGCAGCCTCCCTCGGCGCGCCCGGGCGAAAGATGTCTTTTTCCGTGCCGACCGGGAATTTCGGCGATGTCTTCGCCGGCTATGCCGCCTGTCGCATGGGGCTGCCTGTGGAGCGCCTGCTGATCGCCACAAATGTGAACGACATCTTGGCGCGAACCCTGGCCAGCGGTCGCTACGAGCCGCGCGGCGTCGTCGCCACACAGAGTCCGAGCATGGACATTCAGATCTCGTCGAACTTCGAGCGGCTGCTTTTCGATCTGGCGGGGCGTGACAGCGCCCGCGTCCGTGCGCTGATGGCAGAGCTCAATGCCGAAGGGCGCTTCGTCCTGACGCCGGCCGAGATCGAGGGCATGCGGGCGCTGTTCGACGCCGACCGCGTGGACGAGGCCGAGACCGTGGCGACGATCCGCGCGCTGGCCTCGCGCACGGGCTATGTCGCCGATCCGCATACGGCGGTCGGCATCGCCGCGGCAGCCCGCAAGCGTGGCGATCGCCGCGTGCCCATGGTCATGCTCGCGACCGCACATCCCGCCAAGTTCCCGGCGACCGTCGAAGCGGCGACCGGTCGCGCGCCGCCCGAGCCGGACATCGTCGCGCGCCAGCGCACGGCGAGCGAGCGAACGGTGGTGCTCGAGAACGATGTAACAGCGGTTTCGGGGTATGTGGAGCGGCACGCCCGTTCGGTCGGGAGGACGGCATGACGATCCAAGTTTCGGTGCTCGACAACGGAATGCGCGTGGTCTCGCACCGAATGCCGCATCTGGAGACGGTCTCGCTCGGCGTCTGGGTCGCCACCGGCGCGCGCCACGAGGCGGCGCACGAGAACGGCATATCGCATCTGCTCGAGCACATGGCGTTCAAGGGCACGATGCGTCGTGACGCCCGACGCATCGCCGAGGAGATCGAGCAGGTCGGCGGCGAGCTCAATGCGGCCACCAGCGCCGAGATGACGGCCTACTATGCGCGTATCCTCAAGCCCGACGTCGAGCTTGCCATCGATATTCTCGCCGACATCCTGCAGAACTCGCGCTTCGTGAAAGACGAGTTGGAGCGCGAGCGCGAAGTCATCCTGCAGGAGATCGCCGCCACCCGGGACAGCCCGGAGGAGATCGCTTTTGATCTCCTGCACGAGGCGGCGTTTCCCGATCAGGCGCTCGGCCGGCCCATCCTGGGGTCGGAGGAGAGTGTCTCGCGGTTCACCGGCGAGGACCTCGTGCGCTTTCAGACAGGGCGCTACCGGGCGGGCGATCTCGTGCTGAGCGCTGCGGGGGCCGTTGATCACGACCAGGTGGTGAAGTGCGCCGCCGCCCTGTTCAGTGGCCTGCCGGCCGGCAAGGCGGAGGCGGGCACGGTCGCCAGGTATCACGGCGGTCAGCGCACGTTCGAGAAGTCCTTCGAGCAGAGCCACCTCGTGCTGGCATTCGAGGCTCCGTCCTACCGCAGCCGCGATTTCTACGCCGCGCAGGTCTATTCCGGCGTGCTCGGCGGGGGCATGTCCTCGCGATTGTTCCAGGAGGTCCGCGAGCGTCAGGGGTTGTGCTATTCGATCTACTCGTCCTGCTGGGGGCTATCGGATACGGGCGTGTTCGGCGTGCATTCTGCGACGAGCGCCGAGCAGATGCCCAAGCTGATCGACGTGGTCATCGATCAGATCGAGCGCTCGGCCAACGACGGCGCGAAGGCGGCGGAGGTCGCTCGCGCCAAGGCCCAGATCAAGGCCGGTCTGCTGATGGGGCTCGAAAGCTCCAGTGGACGCGCCGAGCAGATGGCGCGCCAGCTTCTGGCTTTCGATCGGCTGCTGACCACGGAGGAGATGATCGAGCGCGTCGAGGCGGTTCGAGAAAGCGATGTGCGGGATGTGGCGTCGCGGCTGGTGTCAGGCTCGGATGCCACGGTCATCGTGGTCGGAGCCGGTCGGCGCACGCGCCAGTGCATGGCCTCGCTCGGGCGGCTGGCGGCGATGCGCAGTCCGGGACGCGGGATCGGTACGAGTGCGTGAGTGATGCGCGCGGGCCTGCCGCTGCGATCGCGCATGCCGACGGGCGGTCGTGGCTCTGCCGGCGCCGCGCGCGGCGGGGACGGAACCAGCAACCGCTCACGTCGTGGCGGTTGAAGGGAGTTGAGCATGGTCTTTCTTCGCATGCCGCTGGCGAACGAGCCCGAGCCGCAACTGCGCGGCGGCGGCCTGCACATGCGACCGCCTGCGCTTGCGGATTATTCCCAGTGGGCCGAGCTCAGGGCTCAGAGCCGCGATTTCCTGACGCCGTGGGAGCCGGAATGGGCCGCCGACGAACTGACCCGTACCGCATTCCGGCGCCGTGTGCGCTATTATCAGCGCGACCTGCGCGAGGACGGCGGCTATGCGTTCTTTCTGTTCCGCGACGGTGACGGGCGCCTGCTCGGCGGCTTGACGCTCGGCAACGTGCGCCGGGGCGTCACCCAGGCAGCCTCGCTCGGCTATTGGGTCGGCGCGCCGCACGCCCGCCAGGGCCATATGACGCGGGCCGTCGGCCTGCTCGTGCCGTTCGCCTTCCGCACACTCAGGCTGCACCGCCTGGAGGCGGCCTGCCTGCCGCACAATGTCGCCTCCATCCGCGTGCTCGAGCGTTCGGGCTTCCAGCGTGAAGGAACGGCGCGCCGCTATCTGCGCATCAACGGCGTCTGGCAGGATCACGACATCTTCGCGCGCCTCGAGGATGATCCCGTGGCGGGAGGTGAGTAGATCGATGACTGGCCGTCGCGCGACACGCTCGAGAACGCACGAGGCTCCGAGGCGCCGCCACGGCCGCGCCCGGACGGCAGCGTGCTGCGTGCGTGCGGGCGTGTGGGCGCGCGCGCGGGTCTGTCTCGGCCTGCTCGTGGCGATGCTGCTGACGCTTGCCGGCACACTTCCCGCCCGGGCCCTCGAGCCGATCGTCATCGGGGCCGATCAGGACCGCATCGACATCACCAACCTCGGCGTGATCTACGAGGGCGGGCGCGGCGACAGGATCCAGGTCGAGACGGCGCCCGGCGCGGACGGCGTCGCCGGCCGCATCATCGTGCGAGCCACGACGCCGGGGACGAGCCCGGGCTGGCTCGTCTTCGCCCTGCGCAATCCGACCGACAAGACCATCGAGCGATGGGTGACCGCCGATCGCTACAACCTAGCCGGCTCGGGCATCATCTGGCCCGATCTCGACGCCCGGCGCGTCGCGGCCCTCACGGCGTCGCATGGCTTCGTGCCGGAGCGTATCGCCAGCGACGGCGTCGATGTCTTCCGGATCACCGTCGAGCCCGGACAGACCGTAACCTATGTGGCGGAGCTGTCGGCGGAGCGGTTTTCCCGCATCTATCTCTGGAATGCGCGCGCCTATGAAATGCGCCAGCGCAACCGCACGCTCTTTAACGGCATTCTGCTCGGGCTGACGGCGCTTCTGGCGATTTTCGTCACGTCGATCTTTGCCGCCAATCACAAGGCGATGTTCCCGTCCGCCGCACTCGTGGCCTGGTGCGTGCTCGCCTACCTGTGCGTCGATTTCGGCTTCTGGCATAAGCTTTTCCAGCTGCGCGCAGACGCCAACGCCATCTACCGCGCGAGTGCCGAGGCCGCCATCGCCGCGAGTCTGGTCATCTTCCTGCATACCTTCCTGCATCTGCGCTCGTGGCATCCGACGGTCCGCTTCATGATCGGCATCTGGATGCTGGCGCAGTTGGCGCTTGTGGCGCTGGCCATCGTCGATCCGAGGCTGGCGGCGACCTTCGCGCGCATCTCGCTCGGCTTCATCGGCGTCGTCGGCGCGCTGTTCATCCTCTATCTCGCGCTCAGAGGGCAGGATCGCGCGCTGTCCCTGGTGCCGACCTGGTTGCTGCTCGTCGTCTGGCTTTTCGGCTGCTTCGTCACGGTGAGTGGGCGTCTGTCGGGCGATGTCGTCGTCTCCGGCGCAGTGGCGGCGCTGGTGCTCATCACGATCCTGATCGGCTTCACGGTCACGCAGTTCGCCTTCCGCAGCACCGATCCGCTCTACGGTCTGTCGCCCGGCGATGCACAGCTCGCGGCGCTCGCGGTTGACGGCGCCGGGGCTGCTGTCTGGGAATGGAACGACCGCCGCGAGGAGGTGCGCTGCAGCCCGATCCTCGAGGAATCGCTCGGCCTCACGCCGGGTGAGCTGTCGACCAAGGTGGACGACTGGCTCGAGCACGTGCATCCCGGCGATCGCGAGAGGTTCCGCCTGCTGCTCTGGTCGCTCAAGGAGAACAGCGGCGGGCTCATCAAGATCGATTTCCGGCTGCGGCGCAGCGACGGCACGTACCGCTGGTTCGAGCTCGAAGGCGCCAGCGTCGAGCAGAGCGAGCGCCGGGCGCTCAAGTGCGTCGGCATCCTCAAGGACGTCACGAGCATCAAGCGGGCGCAGGAGCGGCTCGTCCACGACGCGGTGCACGACAGTCTCACCGGGCTGCCGAACCGCGAGCTGTTCCTCGACCGTCTTGGCCAGGCGCTGGCGCGCTCGCGGAGCGACAACGGCGCGCGGCCCACGGCGCTCTTCATCGACATCGACCGCTTCAAGTCCGTCAACAGCACGTTCGGCCTGATCGTGGGAGACAGCCTGCTCCTGACCGTGGCGCGCCGGCTCTCCCGCCATCTCGGTCCGCACGACACGCTGGCCCGCGTCGGCGGCGATCAGTTCGCGATCCTGCTGACGGACCAGCACGACGCCCGTCAGATCGCCCTGCTCGCGGAGCGCATTCGACGGGCGTTGCGCAGCCCACTCAAGATCTCGGGGCGCGAGGTCGTGCTGACGGGCTCGATCGGCATCGCCGTCCATGACGGCCAGGACGCGGCGCACGAGAACCTGTTGCGCGAGGCCGAGATCGCCGCCTTCCGCGCCAAGCGCGCCGGCATGGATCGCATCGAGATCTTCAAGCCGAGCATGCGCCGGGAGTCCGACGAGCACGTGCTTCTCGAGCAGGATCTCAGACGCGCGCTCGAGCGCCGCCAGCTTCGCGTGCTCTATCAGCCGATCATGCTGCTCGGCACCGAGGAACTGGCGGGGTTCGAGGCCTTGCTGCGCTGGGAGCACCCCAAGCTCGGCATGCTCAACGCCGCCGAGTTCATCCCGATCGCCGAGCAGTCGGACCTCATCCTGAAGCTCGGCGCCTTCGTGCTCGAGCGCGCGACCTTCGACCTCGTGCGCTGGCACAAGGAGCTGCCGAGGGTCGAGAACGCCCTGTTCGTCAGCGTCAATGTCTCGAGCCGGCAGCTCTTCCGGCCCGAGCTGGTGCAGGACGTGCGGCGGCTGCTCGGTCGCGAGATCGTGCCGCGCGGCTGCCTGAAGCTCGAGATCACCGAGTCCCTCGTCATGGAGAACCCCGAGCAGGCCGTCGAGGTGCTCGGATGGCTGCGTGATGCCGGCGTCGGCCTGGCGCTCGACGATTTCGGCACGGGCTACTCGTCGCTGTCGTACCTGCAGCGCTTCCCGTTCGACACGATCAAGATCGA
>JAGRKR010000486.1 GCA_020442225.1 Hyphomicrobiaceae bacterium
TCGGCGGCGTTGACGACGTGCGCGGCTCCGCACTCCGTTGCAAGCGCCAGCCGCTCGTCGGAGATGTCGACCGCGATCACGCGCATGCCCATGGCCTTGCCGAGCATCGTCGCGGAGAGCCCGACCGGCCCCTGCCCGAACACGGCGAGAGCGCCGCCGCCCTCCATGCGCATGCGCTTCAGCGCACCATAGGCCGTGCCGGTGCCACAGGAGACCGCCGCGCCCACTTCAAACGACATGCTCTCCGGCATGGCGATCAGAGTGTGCGCGGGGCAGCGCATATAGCGCGCATGAGCGCCGTGGCCGGTGATGCCGTACACGACCTTGCCCGGCTCCTTGCACATCTGCGTCCAGCCCGAGACGCACTCCGGACAGCCGCCGCAGCCGTGATAGTGGTGTTGCATGACGCGGGCGCCGAGGCGCGCTTGTCGATCGGTCACAGCCTTGCCGCGCGCCACCACCACCCCGCAGGGCTCGTGGCCGCCGATCACCGGCTCGCTGCCGGCCCCGACGCCGAGCGCCGCCGCCATGGCCGGTCCGCCGCCGGGCGTGCGGTAGATATGGAGGTCCGAGCCGCACATGCCCGACGCCTTGATCTCGAGGATGACGTCGTCCTCACCGGGTGTCGGATCGGGGAAATCGACGAGATCGACGACGCGGTTTCCCGTAAAGACCAGTCCCTTCATGACAGCCTCGCTCGCTCAAAGCCTGACCACGGCGCCAGTATGCCAGGGCGCCAGTATGACAGCATCTGCGACGCGGGGAAGGCCGGCATCGGCGAGCGCGCCCCGCGGCGGGGTCAGATGTCTGTGACGTCCGCCGCCACGCCGTCCGCGATAAGAGCGTCGATGGCCGCCCCGTCGTGCCCGAGCTCCGCCAGCACGCCACGCGTATGCTCGCCGAGGCGCGGGCTTGCCGCCGTGAAAGGCATCTCGCCCGGCGTCGTCGGCAGGGCCGCGGATGCCTGAGATGTCACCGGCAACACCGGAGCCCCGCCCGTCGCCTCGGTCTGCGGATCGGCCAGCCAATCCCCGAACGAATTGACGGGACTGACGAGCACGTCCGCCGCGCCGAGCGCGCGCGCCCAGTCCTGAGTGCCGCGTTTGGCGAACTCGCCGTCGAGCTCCTGCCGCAGCGCCTGGAGGTTCGCCATGCGCCGCTCGAAGCTCGAGAAGCGCGCATCCTCGGGCATGTCGGGACGGCCGAGCACTTTGCACAGGCGCGGGAACTGCTCCTCCTTGATCAGCGCGATGGCGATCCAGCCGTCCGCGGTGCGGAAGTTGCCCGTCGGCGGGTTGAGCAGGAGCTCTCCCGGCCCGCCCCGCGCACTCCATTCCAGGATCTTTGGCGCCTGGATGGCGACAGCCGACTGGGCAAGGCTGACGTCGATGTGGCGCGCCGCAGCCGGAGCCCCCATGAGCCGTCCGAGCAGGGCCATCGTCGCCGACTGGAAGGCGTAGAGGCCGGTGATGGCATCGACGACGGGATGATCGATCTTGGTCGGCGCGCCATCCCGACCGCGGATCACCGACATCAGCCCGGAATGCGCCTGCGCAACCGTATCCGTACCGGGATGGCGCGCCTTCGGCCCCTGGGTTCCAAAACCGGAGATCGACACGTAGACGATCCCCGGCGCCACGGCCTGGACCGCCGCGAAGCCGAGGCCGAGCTTGTCCATGACACCCGGTCGCGCACTCTGGATCACCACGTCCGAGCGGCGCGCCAATGCCAGGGCGATCTCTCGCCCCGCCGGCTTGGCGATGTCGAGCGCGAGGCTCTTCTTGCCGCGATTGTAATAGATGGAATAGGCGGACTGGCCGTCGATCCTGAGACCGAGCTGGCGCATCCAATCGCCGCCGAGCGGCTCGATCTTGACCACTTCGGCGCCATGCTCGGCAAACAGCAATCCGCAATGCGGTCCCGCGATGCCCTGGCTGAGATCGAGCACGCGCACCTTGGCGAGCGGACCGGAGTTGCCCATCCCTCAGTTCCTCCATCTTATCGTTGACGATCGCAGCCACTGCGACCAGGATCACGCCCGCATCCTAAGCGCTCGAGCACGCTGGCGTCTCGCTCGTCGTCGCCAGCCCATTCGGAGTCGAGATCAAGCCCATGCGCGCCGAGAAAGACCTCACCCTCGAGAGCTCGTTCAACCACTGGACGCCGGTGACCATGCGCTGGTCCGATACGGACGCGCTCATCCACATCAACAACGTCGCCATCGCCGCTTACATCGAGGCTGCCCGTGTCGCCTACTATCACGACCTCATGGCACGCGCGGCGGTCAACGGGCCGAGGCTCGACATCGTGCTCGTGCGGCTGCTCGTGAACTACCGCAAGGAGTTCTTCTATCCAGGCACTGTCAGGGTCGGAACCCGGCTCATCGGCACGGGCAACACATCGGTCGTCAGCGGCTATGGGGTCTTCGTAGACGGAGAGGCCAAAGCGACCGCGGAGTGCGTCAACGTCTTCTTCGATACGCAGAAGCGCCAGAAGGTGGTGCCGCCGCCGGCGCTCAAGGCCGTGCTCGAGGCGGAGATGGCGGCCTGACGCAGCGCTAACGCTCAGAACCCTTGCATGACGTAGGCGATCACCATCGGGTAGACGACCAGGGTCGGCATGTTGAGCCACCAGTAGCCGGGCGCGATGAGCGCATGCACGACGACGAGCGAGAGCGACGCCAGAAGCACGAAGGCGATCATGGGGCTCTCGCGGCGGTGTCGCGCAATGCGCAAGCCCGTCGGCAGCAGGACCAGGGCGAGCAGCGCAAAGACCCCACCGATCCTCCAGATGCCGCGCAGCACCAGCGGTATCGTGCTGACGAGATAGCGCGGCGCATCCTCGAGCACATGGGTCCGGATCATCCAGGCCAGAGACTGCGGCCCGCCGCCTGCGGCCCATGCCGCCGGCTCGATCCGTTCGAGCGCCGCTTGGGCGAACGTGCCCGGCCTCAGAGTCTCCAGGACATCGACCACCTCACGGCCCCAGACGTATTGCGCCAGTTGCTTGCCGAACAGCGGCACCCAGCACACAAGCGCTGCGGCGTACTGCTCGCCGGTCATCGCATTGAACGCCACACGCAGGCTCAATAGACGCAGCTCGTGGCCGATCGTCGGCAACGGATCTCCGAAGGTGACGAGACTGAGCACGATCGCCGGCGCCGTCACGCCCGCGGTGGCCAGCAGCGCCGCCGCCGCCCTCGCCCATCGTCGCGCCGGTGCGCTTCGTACCACCAGGACGACCGGCAGAAGGAGTGCCAGAAGGAGCGCCGGGGCATGGAACAGTCCGGCTGCGCCGAGCGAGGCGCCGGCGGCGAGCGCGGCTCGCAGCGATGGCCTCTGGGCAGCCCGCATGCCGTAGAGGCAATAAAGCAGGAAAAAGAACGAGAAAAAGACCATGTAGCCGTCGAGAGACAAGGCTGCCGCACCGAAGCGCGCAACGATGGCAGCGAGGGCGAGGCCAAGCAGGGCAGCCTCGCGCCTCCCGCAAGCCTCCAGCAGGATGAGATAGACCAAGAGCAGGCAGCCGAGCGCCGCGAGCATCTGCACGCCTTTGAGCCACCACGCCGTGGCCGACCTGCAGTGCGCCTGCGGGGTCATCACGCAGGCGAGCGATGCCAACGGGTCGGATGACGTGTGCGCCAGCGTCCACACGACCAGTATGTAGGCGTAGGAAGCCCGTCGCTCGCGCGTCTTGCGCAGCTGCTGCGGGAGCGAGGCCAGCCCCTCGGCATGCAGCAAGCGCGCGACTGCCGCTGGCGCCGGATCTCCCGTCATCGGCTGGTCGATGGCCGGCGCGAGTTTCAGGACACCCAGGGCCACGATCGCCACGAGCATCGCCACGCCAGCGAGCCTGCGGGCCGATAGGCCGGACCATTGCGCAAGGAGCGACACGCCCATCTACTCTCCTCGCCTCCGGCCGTCGGTGAAGTCGTAAGCCTCGACCCGCTCCACGGTCGCTCAGCCGGCGCGCCGCGCACGCACGGCCCACCCCGCCAGCCGCAACACTGCAGCACCCGGCAGCGAGCCAATGCCGACCGCTGCCAGCCAGCCGAACAATCCGGGCGTGATCATGCCTCGCCGGGCGAACAGCCCGTCATACGCAACGCGCGCCACCATCTCCGGCCTCAGTGCGAGAACCCGCCAGCCAAGACGCTCTCCGGAATCGAGCCCCATTCCCGACAGCATGCCGGTGCGGACCGGTCCGGGCGCCAGAACCGAGACGTGCACGCCCGTGCCGCGCAGCTCCGCATCGAGCGCGCGGCTCAAGGCAATCAGATACGACTTGCTGGCGCCGTAGACGGCCATGTTGGGAACAGGCACCAGACCGGCGAGCGAGGCGACGTTGAGGACGGCGCCATGGCCCCGTTTCACCATGCCGGGCAGGAACGCCATGGTCAGGGCGGTGGCGGCCCTGACGTTGAGATCCACGACGCGCAGCGCCTCATCGAGCGGCGTTTTGTCGAGCGGGCTCAGCAGACTGAGACCGGCATTATTGATGAGCACGTCGGCATGCAGGCGCCTGGCCGCCAGCAGGTCCGCAAGACCCGCTGACGCCGCCGAATCCAGGAGGTCGAGGCCGGCCGCGTACACCTTGACGCCGAAATCACGCTCGATCTCGAGCGCGACGCGTTCGAGCTGGTCAATCCCCCTGGCCACCAGGAAGAGTGCGTGCCCCTGGCGGGCGAATTCCCTTGCGAGTGCGAGGCCGATCCCCCGCGAGGCGCCGGTGATGACAGCAACCGCCCGCGTCATCCCCTGCGGCGATGCGGCTGCGTCCCCTCCGGGCGATGCGTCGGCAGCCAACGCGGATCGCCGGCCGGAGCCATCCATCGATGAAACGCTGTCGTGAGGTCTGAAACGCACGCAGGAACCCGAGGCGAAGGCCCACGACAGGACAGCGCACACGGCGCGTATCGGCTCGCAGGAAAAATATGATGG
>JAGRKR010000487.1 GCA_020442225.1 Hyphomicrobiaceae bacterium
GCACTGATTAACGCATACATTATCTCACATCCCCTCGCATTCTCCAAGGCGAAGCGGGCGAGCCGGGCCGCGAGGCGACCGGCACCACTTCCGCCTTGCCCCCAGCCGATCTAAAGTGCCGCCGGGACAGCGCACGGCCTGGCGCGAGCGAAGCTTGGCGCGCTTGTCTCGGCGAGGGAGGAGGATCGTCCCCGGTGGGGCGTCCGGACTTCAAATCCGGGTGGGGCCGTTGGCCGGCTCTTGGTGGGTTCGACTCCCATCCTCCTCCGCCATGCCGCTCTCCCCCGTCCCGGGGCGAGAGCACCGGCTGCGCCGCGGCATCGCGCGGCGCCTGCCAGGAGCCGAGCCCGGCGATGCGCCCTCATCCTTGCGGGAGATGCCTGATGCCGTGGCCCAATGCCGTTTCGCTCGAAGGGACGATCGCGTCGCTCGTCCCCCTGAGCCGTTCGCACGAAGGGGACCTGATCGAGGCTGCCGGCGACGGCGCCTTGCATCGCCTGTGGTACACGACGGTGCCCGCTCCCGATCGTGTCGGCGCGGAGATCGATCGCCGCCTGTCACTACAGGTCGCAGGCACCATGCTGCCTTTCGCGGTGCTGGACCGGGCCAGCGGCAGGGCCGTCGGCATGACGACCTACATGAACATCGACGCCGCCAACCAGCGCCTGGAAATCGGCTCGACCTGGTATGGCAAGGCCGTCCAGCGCACGGGCGTCAATACGGAATGCAAGCTCATGCTGCTGGCGCATGCCTTCGAGAGCCTCGGCTGCATTGCCGTGGAGTTCAGAACTCACATCATGAATCGCGCGAGTCGCCAGGCGATCGAGCGGCTCGGCGCCAAGCTCGACGGCATCCTGCGCTCGCATCAGCGCATGGCGAACGGCACCATCCGCGACACCTGCGTCTATTCCATCATCGCGCCCGAATGGCCCGCCGTGAAGGCGAACCTCACATGGCAGCTCGAGCGGCGGGGCCTCTAGCCCGCCACCGTTCGCAGAGGAAGCGCGAAACGCCGCCACCGCGCAGACCCCGCTTCCGGCACTGACCCTGCCCCTATACCGGGCCGCGGCGTCGAGCGATGTCCCGGTCGAAATTGGTGCGGACGGCGGGAGTCGAACCCGCACGATGTTGCCATCTCAGGATTTTAAGTCCTGTGTGTCTACCGGTTCCACCACGTCCGCGCCGGTGTCCACGTTATGCGATGACGGAGCGGCCGGGTGCAACGGCCATCGCTCGCACCGTGCGGGAGGACGGCCGGCGTGCTCAGCCCCACAACCGCCGGGTCGCGAGCCGCGCGCCCTCGGCCATGGAGCGGTACTTGGCCCAGCCGATGTCCGGGTCGACCTTGACGTGGCCGGCCTGCGAGGACATGCCGCAATCGGTCGAGGCGATGACGTTCTCCCGCCCGACGGCCTCCGCGTAACGGCAGAGACGGTCGGCGATGAGTTCGGGGTGCTCGATGCGGTGCGTGACCGAGTTCAGCACGCCCGGCAGCAGTACGATGTCGCGACCGAGATCGCGATCCTGCCAGAGCCTCCACTCGTGCTCGTGGCGCGGGTTGGCGCCTTCGACCGAAAGACCGAGCGGACGCATGGTCAGGATCAGGTCGTGATACTCCTTGAGCTCGATGTCGTGATGATGCGGCCCGTCGTAGTTACCCCAGCACAGGTGCATGCGCATGCGCTCGGGCGCAATGTTGCGGGTCGCGTGGTTGAGCGCCGCCAGATGCAGCTCGACCTGCTTGCGGAAGGCCGGCACGTCGAGGTGCTGAAACTGCATGTGCCGCCCCATGCCGAGATCGGGAGAGTCGATCTGCAGCACGAAGCCCGCCGCCGTAATGGCCTCATACTCGGCCTGCATGGCCTCGGCGATGGCCCACACGAACTCCTCATGCGTCTTGTAGTAGGCGTTGCCCAGCCAGAGCGCGGCGGCCCCCGGCGAGGTGGCGTTGAGGAAGCCCTCCGTGGCCCCCGAGCCGGCGAGCGCCGCCTTCAGGTTGGCGATGTCGGTCGCCAATTCCTCCTGGCCGACATAGCTGATGGGCCCGGTGCACTGCGGGCGGATCATCTTGTCGAAGCCCTCGGGTCCGTAGAGCCGACGGTAGAAGATCGGGAACTCATCGAGGTCGGCGGCGTGCAGCTTGGGCGCGTCCTCGCCGTCGAAGCCGGTCAAGCGCTCCTTGGCATAGGCGCCGTAGCCGATCTTGCCGAGCTCACCGTCATTGACGATATCGACGCCGTGCGCGACCTGCTTGGCGACGACCGCAGCGACCGCATCCTTGAGACAGGCCTGGAAGGCGGCCCGGTCGTAGGGCTGCTTGCGGTCGCGGGCCACGAGAAAGGCCAGGAGATCGTCAGGCCGCGGCAGGCTGCCGACGTGCGTCACGAGGATCCGGTCCGTGCTGCGCTTCATGATGCGTCCTCCCACCCTTTTGCCGGCGATGATGGAGCAGGCCACGCGGCGAAACAAGTGGACGGTCCCTCAGTACCATCCACCACCTTCGCATTCGCCGGCCGATTGGCCTATAGTGCGCCGCCTCGAGGGACAGAAGGTGGATCGAGCGTCATGACGAAGACGAAACGAGCGGCGCGGGCCGGCGGCGAAGGCGGCCACAGTCTGCGGCCCGAGCGGTCATTCCAGGATCTCATCCTGACGCTGCAGCAGTTCTGGGCGGCGCAGGGCTGCGTCATCCTGCAGCCCTATGACATGGAGGT
>JAGRKR010000488.1 GCA_020442225.1 Hyphomicrobiaceae bacterium
CGCGATGACGAACGCAGGCCGTCGCGCGGCTGGCGTGTGCCTGTGTTGATGGGCGCGGACGCCCTCGCGTGTCCTCAGGGAGTGCCTTCCGCCGTCTCCGGGTCTGCGGTCAACAGTGCGACCCACGCGCTCAGTTCGTCTCGAGAGAGAGGAAGTCGATGGTGGCACTTTCCCTCCGCATCGGTGAAGAAGAGAACTCTTCCTCCGTTGTCGAGTTGCGCCACATACAGAGTATGATGAGGATCCGACAAGTTCAAGATTCCCTCTACGGGGAGTCCATCGATGTCCCCGATCGGCACTATAGGCCGCTGGAGTCCGTCTGAGAGTCGACTCTTGATAATTCGAACCACGTCGGCGCCAAGCGTAACCCTCTCTGAGCGAGTCTCGACAGTCAGTGCTCCCCAGTCGTCGTCCCCCTCGCCTTCGAGGACGAGTCGGTGATCGCGGGCCTCGAGGATCAGGGCCATGGGGGAGCCACTGGCGTCGAGTTCGACCTGCGGCGCGGGAAGCGAATCGTCACGGCGATGGCCTTTCATTCGAAGTGGAGAACTCCGTGGCTGAGCCCGCAGGTTCATTGTGCCACTGGCCACAAAGCTCTCACCCCTGACTCGCTGCATCGATGATTCCCGATCTTCTCTGTGCCCACACGCGTTCGAACTCCTCTTTGCCGATCTCGGAGGGGACGAACTGCGCGTCGCTAGCGATCTCGTCGTTCGAAGGGATCTGGGTCTCACTCAGAAAGGTGGAGAGGTTCTGTTCGGCCGAGTCGGCGAACCCGACACGACCGTCTGCGAAGATCTCGAGCTTTCGTCGCTCCCATCCTTCCTCGTCGACCTCGCTGTAGAGCAGGACGGGCTCAGCAGGAAAGGCGTGTCGCCAGATGACGCGGAGATATCTCATGGCAGTGGAACCGGGAAGTTCAGGCCGAAGTTGACGATCCGGCCTTGAAGAGGGAGCGCAACGTCGTTCGGGATCACGTAGACTCCGGGACGTCCCTGGATGAGGTCAAGGCCCGTCACGTCGATCGTGACGAAGTGCGTGAACCGAGACCCCTGGAAGGGGTTGTTGAGGAACGCTCGCGAGAGCTGCGCCGGCCTCCTGGAACCGGGACGAATATCGCTCAGGTACTGGCCGTTGCCGTAGCGAACGTCGGACGGATTGGCCGCTTTCGTGGAAGCGCGCAACTCTTGGGACTCGAGGATTCCGTTCATGCCAGCCTCATTCGTGTAGTGGGTCAAGAGGCGGCGCGCGCCCCCTCCTTCGGCTCCAGCCGCGCGCTCCGCCGCCGCCTCGCCGGCGCCGACCAGGGATGCGAGCCCATACCTCGCTCCGAACCTCCCAACCTCGGGTCCCACGTCGCCGGGGCCACCGGAGCGGATGCCGATGTCCGGCAGCTTGAGCACTTGACGGATGCCGGCGCTGCCGGCTTCTTCGTAGACGCCCTCGAACACGCCGCCGGGGGTGATGTTCGCGCCCGGCTGCGCCAGCTTGTTGCCAAGAGAGACCGCGTCTCCCGCGAGCGGTCCCAGCAGGTCGGCGTTCTGCGAGAGGCCGTCGAGGCCTCGTTCGGCGATGACGACCGCCTCCTGCAGCATGCGAGCTGCGAACCCGGCCAGCGGTGACTGGTAGGACCAGCTCACGGTCGTCGTCGTGCGCTCGCTCGTCGTCGTGTACGAGCCCGACGTGGAGGGGAACGACCAAAAGGTGTTGCCGTTGGGGCCGCCCGTGTCCGTCGCCACGCCCTCCAACCCCCACGGGTCGACGTGCGACGCCACGCGCCCGCCGACGTAGGCGTAGACATTGAGGTCCGCGCCGGCCGCGTGCACCGAGAGAGGGTCGGGGCTCATCCACCTGCCGAGGCGGGCGTTCAAGTACCGGGCGCCGAATGGGGTTGCCCCCACGGGCGTGGGTCGGGCCGGCGCGAGGGATCGCGTGTGTCGCCACGCCGCTCCCCCAAGTCCGGCTTCGCGCTGCGCGCTGCAGGCGGACGGGGGAGGCCACTGAGATTCTCTTCGGCTCTCTGAATGAGGGGGTGAAGACGCGTGTAGGTACACGCGATGGGGCCGTCGGCTCGCGCGGAGGAGCGCTCGCGTGCGTGAGTCCTGGCCCGGCGGGGTGCCGGGCTTGCTCTGACGCGCACGGGTCGCGCCGCGCTCCTCGACGCCGCCAGCGCCGACACCGTCGAG
>JAGRKR010000489.1 GCA_020442225.1 Hyphomicrobiaceae bacterium
TTGAAGATGTTGAGGCCCTTGTTCTCCATGGCCCCCATGTTGAAGTCCGAGACGGCGACGATCATGAACACGTCGAGATCGTATTCGCGGGCGAAGCGTTCCTCGTCCCAGCGCATCGAGCGCTTGAGGGCGTCGAGCGCCCACACACAGCGCTCCTCCTTGCCGGGCTCGGTATAGATCCGGAGCTCGACGTCGCGCCCGGACATGGTGCGAAACGACGAGGCCGTCGAGGAGAGATTGCCGCCCACGAGCGCGAAGAGATAACAGGGCTTGGGAAAGGGGTCTTTCCACACGGCGTAATGGCGCCTGCGCCGGGGATCATTGCCACGCTCGACGAGGTTGCCGTTCGACAGCAGAGACCCGGCCTCGTCGATGTCGGCCTCGATGCGCGTCCGGTAGCGGGAAAGCACGTCGGGCCGGTCGAGGAAGTACGTGATGCGACGGAACCCCTCCGCCTCGCACTGCGTGCAATAGATGCCGCGCGAGCGATAGAGGCCGGACAGCGCCTTGTTGGCATCGGGATCGATCAGCGTCACGGCCTCGAGCGTGAAGGCCTTCTCCGGCGGACGCGGCACCACGAGGCCGCCCTCCGTCAGCTCGTAGTCGCCCGCCCGCAGCGCGACGCCGTCGATCGCCAGACGGTCGAGATGGAGCTGCACGCCGTCGAGGTGCAATGGCGCCGGGCCGTCGCCGCTCTTCGGATTGCGACGCACCTTCAGACGCGAGCGCACACGCGTCTCGTGCGGAGCCAGCGCGATGTCGAGATCGACGGAGGGAATGAGATACTCGGGCGGGCGATAATCCTTGAGATAGATCGGGCGCGGCGTATCCGTCTTCATCATCAACCTCGACAGCCCCTGGCGCGGGGCACAGCGTTCGTCCCACCGGGACTCTCTCGGGCATTGTGACGGATAACGCAGGAGCCGCAAACCCCGCTCGGCATCACACGCAGGCGACCGGCCACCGCGCCTGCGGGCCGCACCTGCCGTGTCTGCCGCCACGCGCCGCGAACAGCGCGCACCGCGTCATGGTCCGGCTCGCCATCAGGGAGGACTTGCGCCATGCGGACACCCCGCCGCCACGTCCTGTCCTCCCATCATGACGCTCGCCGGACACCCCGCAGGCCGACGGGCCGACTAGCGCCCCTTGCGCTGCCCCAGGCCCATCTTCTTGGCGAGGTCGGATCGCGCGCGCGCATAGTTCGGCGCGACCATGGGATAGTCGTGCGGCAGGCCCCACTTCTCCCGGTACTCTTCCGGCGAGAGATTGTAATGGGTGCGGATGTGCCGCTTCAGCGACTTGAACTTCTTGCCGTCCTCGAGGCACACGATGTAGTCGGGCGTCACCGACTTCTTGACGGGCACGGCCGGGCGAACTTCCTCGCGCTCCGGCTGGCCGGTACGGGTCGATGCCCGACTGAGCGCCTCGTACACCGAGCCGATGAGTGCCGGCACGTCGTGCACGACAATCGTGTTGTTGCTCACGTAAGCCGAGACGATGTTCGCCGTCAGCCCAACCAATTCGTCGTCGCCTGCCTGGTCCATTCCAACGCTCCCGTGACGCTCAAATCTCTATCTTCCAGTTCGCCCACGGCGAGTATTGGCTCGACGCCGCAACTATCCCGTTGCTTGAGCCGCGCTCAAGCTGCAGATCTTCTGACCTTTGGACTGCGTTTAGTCGCCGTCGGTCTGGGCGAAATATTGTCTAGGCGCGTCGCAACCTTGCACATAAAGCGACACGACCGCATCAAATATGCACATAGACTGATCGCGCGAACTATTCAAGAGGTATTGTCGCGATCGTTAAATCTGCCGGCAAGACGTCGCAGATCAGAGCGAAGAGAATAACACTTTCAGGTGATCGTGCGATATGAGGCGCTCTAGTATTTCGCCAAGCTAAGCCCGTTGTGCCTACCGGATGGTGGTGGTCCCACCCAGATGACACGCTGCCGCAGAGGTGCGTCTGCTGGTTGGTCCGGCCGGGCGCCGCCCGCGGCGCAACGACCCCATGCTGGACTTTCCCGTGCGCTAACCGTAAGTGACGAGGATAACATAGCGCACCTCGGACAGCCCCGACCCCTCACATTGGCGAGATGGCGGACCGAGCGCGGCGTCACGCCGCGCGACTGACGAAGGTGCGTTGCCGAGGGAAACGATTGCAGGGGGCAACCATGTCCGTCAGGCACAGCATGGCCTTTTTTTCGCGACTTGCCGTGGTCGCGCTCACCATCCTCGTTCTGACGAGCGCTGGCGCCAGTGCCGCCGGCGCCGACGCACCTCATCTCGACGGCCGCCAGTTCGGCCTCATCTGGATCTTGCCGTTCGCGGGCATTCTGCTGTCGATCGCCATCATGCCGCTCGCAGCCCCGTCCTTCTGGCACCATCATTTCGGCAAGGTGGCCGCGGGCTGGGCGCTCGCATTCCTG
>JAGRKR010000490.1 GCA_020442225.1 Hyphomicrobiaceae bacterium
CGTATTTTGATGTCATTGAGGGGCTTTAAATTATAATTTTGTTATGTCATCCCGAACTTGCTTGTCGACCGAAGCCTTGGCGTAGGTGGAATTCGGGATCTAGATCCTGAAATAAATTCAGGATGACATAGCCGGGCAAATAATCGCCCCTTTGGGCCCGTAGCTCAGCTTCCTAGAGCGCTGCATTTGCACTGCAGAGGTCAGGGGTTCGACTCCCCTCGGGTCCACCACTCCATCACGACAGACAACACGAACCGGCCTCGAGCCGGTTTCTTGTTGCCCTCACCTGCTGAGAGCGTCCGTGAACCGGCGCCGCGAAGAGCACGCTATCGTGAGGCCGCTCCGACGCATTCCGGAGCAGGAAGGTCCACGTCGTGGCATCCGCTCTCGCCAACGACTATCCCGCGCAGTTCGACGTCGAGTACGCCGAGCAGAGGGATCGGCTGAACGTCTTCTTTCGCCTCGTCCTCGTGATCCCGATCGCGATCCTCTCGGCCCTGGTGACTGCCGCGGCGCAGAACCTCGCGTTTGCGATCGCCCTCATGCTCCTCTTCCGGAACCGCTACCCGCGGGTCTGGTTCGACTGGTACCTCTACATCAACCAGTTCACGAACCGGGTGAACGCCTACGCGATGCTCCTCGTTGACGAGTACCCGTCGACGACCGACCAGCAGCGCGTCACGACAACCGCCCAGCTCGAGGAGGGCACACTCAGCCGCTGGCTGCCCCTCGTGAAGTGGTTCCTCGCGATCCCGCACTACATCGTCCTCGCCCTGCTCTTCACGGTGCTCGGCATCGTGCTGTTCCTCGCGTGGCTGATCATCCTCGTGACCGGTCGCTTCCCCCGGGGCATGTTCGACTTCGTCGTCGGCATCTTCCGCTGGAGCTGGCGCGTGAATGCCTACATGGCGCTGCTGAGCACGGATCGCTACCCGCCGTTCTCACTCAAGTAGCCGCCGCCGATCGCACCGACGCCGCCGAGATCGCGCGATACGATGGATGAGCACGCACAGGAGGCTCCATGTTCATCGCCATGAACCGGTTCCAGGTGGCGCCCGGCAAGGGCGAGGACTTCGAGCGCATCTGGGCCGAGCGAGATTCGCACCTGGACCAGGTTCCCGGTTTCGTCCGCTTTGCCCTGCTGCGCGGCGACAACGAGGGCGAGTACATCTCCCACTCGACGTGGGAGGACCGCGCCGCCTTCGTCGCCTGGACGGAGAGCGAGGCCTTCACCCGCGGCCACTCCGGCCCGTCCCTGATGGGCATCCTCCAGGGCCCGCCGCAGGTCGCGCTCTACGACGCGGCGATCACGCAGGAGGCGGGCGGCCCCAGCAAGACCGAGTAGCGGCGGGACGCGGACCGCGCTCAACGCTCGAAGCACGATGGGCGGCGCTTTCGCGCCGCCCATTCTTCTGCCAATCTTGGATCCAGCGTTCCGATGCCCTCGTAGCTCAGGGGATAGAGCGGCGGCGTCCTAAGCCGCGCGTCGGGAGTTCGAATCTCTCCGGGGGCACCACTTCTCCGTGCGCCAACGCCTCAAGCGGGCTGCTTCGCCCCCACCACGCGCAGGAGCTCCTCGGCGCTCGGGTGGTCGCCGGCGAGGTCGCTGCGGTAGGCGTACGGCATCGCCCCGCCCGGCTGCACGAGGAACACGCCGCCAAGCTGAGCGGCGTCGCCCTTCACCGGCTTTGGGAAGAACCCCCGTATCGCCGCCTTGAAGCCGTTCCAGTAGAGGCCCGGGTTGAGGAAGGCGCTGAGGCCGGGACGCTTCGCGCCGAGCGC
>JAGRKR010000491.1 GCA_020442225.1 Hyphomicrobiaceae bacterium
AGGGCCGGAACGCGGGGGAGCGCAGCACATGTCTATCCTGGTGGTTGGCGGGGCGGGGTTCATCGGCCGGCGCATGATTCCGATCCTGGCGGCGGCCGGCCACGACATCACCTGCATGGACATCGACGTTGCCACGGCGTCGGCGGCCTTCGCATCGCTCGGCGGCAAGGTCAAGGTCGTGCGCGGCGACGTCACCCAGTTCGACGACGTCATCGGCGCGGTGCAGGAGTCCCGCGCGGAACGGCTGATCAATCTCTCCTATTTCATCGGCGATCTGGCGCCGCACGTGGCCTTCAAGCTCGAGCTGCAGGGCATGGACAATTGCTTCGAGGCGGCCCGGCGCCTGGGCGTCAGGCACACCGTGTTCGCCAGCTCCGTGGCTGTCAGCGGCCAGCAGTCCCGCTTCGGCGAGCGCCTCGTCGACGAGAGCGACGAGCGCTATGGCGAGAGCCAGTACGCGGTCAACAAGATCATCAACGAGTGGCAGGCCCACGACTACAGACGCGCCTACGGCATGACCATCACGTGCATCCGTCCGGCCAACGTCACCGGTCCGGACAAGAAGTTCGGCTCGATCGATCACGTCAATTGCATGTGCCAGCCGGCCCGCGGCAAGCCCGTCACCTTTCCCTATGCCGACACGATGCGGTGCGTCATCCACGTCGAGGACATGGCGGAGGCGATGGCACGCGTGCTGCTGGCCGACAAGCCGCGCCACACCACCTACAATTCCGGCGGCGTCACCATCAGTCTCGGCGAGCTCGCCGTACTCGTGCGCGAGGTACTGCCCGACGCCGACATTCGCTTCGAGGCGGCAACGGGGGGCCGCGAGAAATCCGGCAACTTCCTCATCGACAACCGGCGCCTCGTGGAGGAATTCGGCGTGCAGTTGAAGCCCCTGCGCCAGCGCGTGCGCGAGGTGATCAACGACGTGCGCGTCGCCGAGGGCCTGCCGCCCGTTGCCTGAGGCTTCGGCGCGCCCGCCGCGGACCGCGCCCATCGGCGGGTCTTCCCCGAGGGCTGCAATCATGCCATGAGGTGCGCCCACACCTGATGCCGGGATGCGAGTGACACACCATGACTGCAGACGTTGAGACCATCGTCGTCGGCGCGGGAGCCGTTGGGCTCGCCTGCGCCCGCGCGCTCGCCCTGAAGGGCCAGGAGGTCATGGTGCTGGAGCGCCACGATCTCATCGGCTCGGAAACGAGCTCGCGCAACAGCGAGGTCATCCACGCCGGGCTCTACTATCCGCCGGGCAGCCTGCGCGCCCGCCACTGTGTCCATGGCAAGCATCTGCTCTATGCGTTCCTCGCCGAGAACGGCGTGCCGCACGAGCGACGCGGCAAGCTGCTGGTCGCGACCTCCGAGGACCAGCTCCCCAAACTCGAGGCGATCCGCAAGACGGCGCTCACGAACGGCGTCGACGACCTCACCTACGTCACCGGCGCCGACGCCATGGCCATGGAGCCCGCGCTCTTCTGCGTCGCGGCGCTGCTCTCGCCCTCCACCGGCGTCATCGACAGCCACGGCTACATGCTGGCGCTCGAAGGGCACATTACCTCGCACGGCGGACAGGTCGTGCTCAACACCCCCGTCAGTGCGCTCTCGCGCACGCCCGACGGCCTCTTCCGCGTCGAGACGGGCGGCGAGGCGGCCGGCGCCATCACGGCGAAGCGCCTCGTGCTCTCTGCCGGCCTCGGCGCCACCTGGCTCGGTGAGATGCTCGGAGGCAAAGCGGGCTACCGGGTGCCGGTCACCTACCCCGCCAAGGGCCATTACTTCGCCTATCCCGGCCGCTCGCCCTTCCAGCGCCTGATCTACCCCATGCCCGAAGGCGCCTGGCTCGGTATCCACCTGACACTCGACATCGGCGGCAAGGCCAAGTTCGGCCCCGACCTCGAATGGAAGGACGAAATCTCCTACGACTTCGAGGATGGCGACGGCGCCCGCCAGCGCCTCTTCACCCAGGAGGTGCGCCGCTACTGGCCGGACCTGCCGGCGGAGGCGCTGCAGCCCGACTACACCGGCATCCGCCCGAAAATCTACCGACAGGGCGAGCCCGTGCCCGACTTCGCCATCCACGGCCCCGAGACGCACGGCCACGCCAACCTCGTCGCACTCTACGGCATCGAGAGTCCCGGCCTCACCTCATCCCTCGCCATCGCCGAGCACGTCGCCGGGCTGCTGTAGGCGAGCGGGCGCGCTCTGGTTCGCCCGACTATGACGGCATTGTGACAAGGCCCACGGTGAGCCCGACTCGAGAGCGACGGAACCACCCGGAGACGCGCGCGCCCGGCCTGGGAAGACTCTCCTGCCCCCGCTCACCCCGTCCCGTCGTGCGACCTGCCCGGCCGGTTCCTCGCTCAGCGTGCGCACGGAGCGTCCGCCGATCCACACCCTGGCGCATCGGAGACTCTACCTGCGGTCGCCACCTCGAGAGTTGACAACTTCATCCGCCCTCGGACAAAAGCGGCAAGTGCAAGGCTCGCCTGATGTAAAGCATTTATTCCGTCGTCGTTGTTTTTTCTTGAAAGCCTGTTGCAGATTGGCTTCATACAACGCTAGCGGCGAGTCCGACGCTCTCAGTCCGGTCAGGTATCGGTCGGGATCTCGGATATCCGCGTCGGCACTACGAGCGTGGCTGGGTGGCGGAACCCAACGTGGCTCACGTGTTGCGCGACGCACCTCGCCGGCGTCGAGGGAGGCTGAGCATGGCGAGTTTGCATCCGGGACTGTCAGAGGACGACTGGCGGAGGAGCCTTATGGCCCGACTGGCCGAACTCGACGAGAGCCCACCACGAGAGCTGCCGCACGCACGCCCGGCCGCGGGGGACGCGGCCGATGCGCCACCCGATTGGCCCGCGGCAGGCGACGATCCCCCTCTCGAGCCCGCCTTCGANNCCTTCGAAGATGTGCTGTCGGCTCTCGAGCACTCCCGGAAGCTCCACCAGATCGAAGCCTTCAGGAACACGACCGAGGCGTCGGCGCGCCGGGCCAGCATGACCGCCTGGATCGCTGCCGGCCTGGGCAGTGGCCTCATCGGCGCGCTGATCCTGGCGCTGGCGATCAATGCACTGCCGACGGAGGTCAGAGCACTCCCCGGGGCCGCCGGTCGCCTGACCGCACTTCATGCCGCAAGTCCGCCCGCACCAGGTCGGCTCGCCATCGCCTCGCGCGATGAGCCTGCGCCTCCTGCGTCGCCACGGGCGAGCGCACGCGTCGGCGACGTGGCGGTGACGCCGGTCCGGCTTCCCGAAGCCCGTCCCGCGCCGAAGCCGGTTCCCGGCAGTGCGACCCTCGCGCCGATTTTCGAAATCGTTCTCAGGCCCGATCGCAGCCACTCCGCGAGATTTCCACTTTCGATCCAGTCGGGCTCGACCCTGTATCCTCTGCATCTGCTGATGATCCGCAACCTGCCTGAGGGCATCACGCTGTCGCACGGCATGCGGGTGGCGCCGGGCATATGGGCGGTGAGCCCGCAGGAGCTCGAGGCCCTGACGCTGTCGCTGCCGGCCACGCCGCTCGACCGCTTCGACATCTCCGTCGAGCTGCTCGACTCGGAAGATCGCCCGGTCGCGCAATCGAGCTTCGGCGTTCGCGTCGTTTCCGGGCATCTGGTCGAGACCTCGGCCCGGCTCCGGTTGCCGCCGGCCCCCGCCAGGACGGCGAAGCCTGCGCCCCACGTCGCCGTTGTGGCCACACCCGACGAGACCAGGGCGGCGACGCCCAGCGAGACCGTTCGTCCGCCGCTCACCACCCTGTCACCCGCTCCGCAGGCGCCGCCGAAGCAGTTGCGCGCGCCACGCCGCGGCGTCGGCCCAGGCGACAGCCATCGCGCGCGGCGCCTGACGCGCAAGAAGGGCCCCGTGAGGGCGACACGCTCGGCACTCGGCGCGCCGCGCTCCACCGAGGTCGAGGCTCGCAAGCCGCCCTCGACGGGCATTCTTTCGGCCCGCCCGTTGCCACGCTGGGCGCCGTTCTCTTTCAATGGGCGCGACTGACGCGCGCCTTCTGCCTCACCGCCAATCCTCGGCGATCATGGCGCTCGCCTTCTCGGCGATCATGATGGTCGGGGAATTGGTGTTGCCGGAGGTGATGGTCGGCATGACCGAGGCATCCACCACGCGCAGGCCAGCGAGCCCGTGCACCTTGAGGCGGGGATCGACAACCGCCATGGGGTCGGTCCCCATTTTCGCGGTGCCCACCGGGTGGAAGATCGTCGTGGCAATGTCGCCGGCCACGCGTGCCAGATCCTCGTCGCTGGTGTACGCGGGACCGGGTTTGAACTCGACAGGGGCGTAGCGGGCAAGCGACGGCATCGAGACGATGCGGCGCGTCAGACGGATCGAATCTGCGGCGACGCGGCGATCGCCCTCGGTCGAGAGATAGTTCGCCCGGATCTCGGGATGCGCGCTCGGGTCGCCCGAGACGATGCGCACGTGTCCCCGGCTCTCGGGGCGCAGGTTGCACACGCTCGCCGTGAAGGCCGGGAAGGGATGCAGCGGCTCGCCGAACCTGTCGAGCGTCAACGGCTGGATGTGATACTGCACGTTGGGCGTCTCGAACGACGGATCCGTGCGCGCGAAGGCGCCAACCTGCGACGGCGCCATCGACATCGGCCCCGAGCGGAACAGCGCGTATTCGAGCGCGATGCCAATCTTGCCGATGAGACTGTTGGCGCGCTCGTTCAAGGTGGCGATGCCGGAAACCTTGTAGGCACAGCGGATCTGCAGGTGATCCTGCAGGTTCTCACCGACGCCCGGCAACTCGTGACGCACGGCGATGCCGTGCCCCTGGAGCAGCGCGCCTGGACCGATGCCCGACAGTTGCAGGATCTGCGGGCTGCCGATGGCGCCTGCCGAGAGGATCACTTCCCGTCGCACCGTCACGGTCCGGCGCTGGCCCCTGGTCCTGACCTCGAGGCCGGAGACGCGCCTGCCCTCCAGCGTCAGGCGCTCGACCAGGGTATGCGTCGAGACCGTGAGATTGGGCCGCGAAGCAGCCGGGCGCAGGAAGCCGGTGGCCGTGCTCCAGCGCCAGCCCGAACGCTGGTTGACGTGGAAGTAATCGACGCCCTCGTTGTCGCCGCCGTTGAAATCCGTGACCTTGGGAATGCCGGCCTCCGCGCAGGCGTCGCGGAAGGCGTCGAGGACGTCCCAGCGCACGCGCGCGCGCTCGACGCGCCACTCGCCGCCGCGCGCGTGCTTGCCCGCAAAGCCCGCCGGCTCCATGGCGCACTGGTCCTCGTGCTTCATGAAATAGGGCAGCACGTCGTCCCAGCCCCAGCCCGTGTTGCCGAGCTGGCGCCACTGGTCGTAGTCGCGTGCCTGTCCGCGCATGTAGATCATGCCGTTGATGGCGGAGCAGCCGCCGAGCACCTTGCCGCGCGCATAGCCGATCGCGCGGCCGTTGAGACCGGGATCCGGCTCGAGCGAGTAGCACCAGTCCGTGCGGGGATTCCCGATCGTGTAGAGATAGCCGACCGGGATATCGATCCAGAAATAATCGTCCTTGCCCCCGGCTTCGATCAGCAGCACCTGATTGGCGCCGCGCGCCGAAAGCCGGTTCGCCAGCACGCAGCCTGCCGTGCCGGCGCCGACGATGACGTAATCGAATTCCTGTGCCGATGCACTCATGGCCCTGCCTCCCTGAAGTCGGCCGCCTCCCGGCCTGTTGGTGAGGGCGAGGGCGGCTCTTGGCGGTCAGGATGACCGCTGCGGCCGACCCACTCAACCGAATTCCGCCAAACAGGACCCTGCTCGGTCGCACGCCAGGCCGGGCCGACCGGATGCTGCGACATGCCGGAACCGCGCCGGCAAGCGGTCCAGACCCATCTGTGCTATACACGTTGGGCCATCAGCGCCGGTCAGGAGGCCTGCCATGAATATTGCGGCATCGACCAATCCCTTCGCAGAGACGCTCGCCCGGCAGCGCGCCTTTGCGGCTTCGGGCGCGCCGAGATCCCTCGACTGGCGGCGCGAACAGCTTTCCGCGCTCATCCGGATGCTGGAGGAGAACGAGGCGGCCTTCGCCGAGGCGCTGAAGGCCGACCTGGGCAAGAGCGCGTTCGAGTCCTTCGTCAGCGAGATCGGCTTCACGATTTCCGAGGCCAAGTATGCGCGCCGGCACCTCAGCCGCTGGATGCGGCCGCTGCACATCGGCGTGCCCCTGATGCTGATGCCCGGCAAGGGCCGCCTCCGGCCGGAGCCGCTGGGCGTCGCGCTCATCATCGCGCCGTGGAACTATCCGCTGAACCTGGTGCTGGCGCCGCTTGCCTCCGCGCTCGCCGCCGGCAACTGCGCGGTGCTGAAACCGTCGGAGGTGTCGCCGCACGTCTCCGCCGCGCTGGCGGCGATCGTGCCGAAGTATTTCGACAGCGCAGCCGTGGCGGTGGTCGAAGGCGGCGTGCCGGAGACGACGGCGCTGTTGGCGCTGCGGTGGGACAAGATCTTCTACACCGGCAACGGCACCGTCGGCCGGATCGTGATGGAGGCGGCGTCGAAGAACCTGACGCCGGTGACGCTGGAGCTGGGCGGCAAGTCGCCGACGGTGGTGGACGCCAGCGCGAACCTGGCGGTGTCGGCCCGGCGCATCGTGTGGGGCAAGTTCCTGAACGCCGGCCAGACCTGCGTGGCGCCGGACTATGTGCTGGCGCACGAAACAATTCACGACGCGCTGCTGGACGAGATGGCGAAGGCCGTGCGCGCCATGTACGGCGACGACCCGCAGCAGAGCCCGGACTATGGCCGCATCGTCAACGACCGGCACTTCGAGCGCGTCTGCGGATACCTGGGCTCCGGCGAGATCGTCGTGGGCGGCAAGACAGACGCCGCCAGCCGCTACATCGCGCCGACCATCCTGCGCGACGTGTCGCCGGACGCGCCGGCGATGCAGGAGGAGATCTTCGGCCCGGTCCTGCCGGTGCTGA
>JAGRKR010000492.1 GCA_020442225.1 Hyphomicrobiaceae bacterium
CATCTGCCAGGAGCCGGCCGCGCCTTTCGCGATCGTCTCCATGACCGCGGGAATGTCGAGGCCGGCGCGCTGGGCCATGTGGATGCCTTCGGACAGCCCCTGGACGAGCCCGGCGATGCAGATCTGATTGACCATCTTGGTGAGCTGGCCGGCGCCGGCCGGCCCGATCAGCGTCACCATGCGGGCGTAGCAGTCGATGACGGGGCGGGCGCGCTCGAACACCGCCTTGTCGCCGCCGACCATGACGGTGAGCACACCGTTCTCGGCACCGGCCTGGCCGCCCGAAACCGGCGCATCCAGGAAGTCGGCACCCTTGGCCTTGGCAGCGCCGTAGAGCTCGCGCGCGACATCAGCGGATGCGGTGGTGTTGTCGATGAAGATCGCACCCTTCCCGAGGGTCTCGAAGGCCCCGCCCGGCCCGGTCGTCACGGCGCGGAGGTCGTTGTCGTTGCCCACGCAGCAGAAGACGAGCTCGGCGCCTTTTGCCGCTTCCGCCGGCGTCGCCGCGGTCGTGCCGCCGTACTGGTCCGCCCAGCGGCGCGACTTCTCGGCCGTGCGGTTGTAGACCACGAGCTCATGATTGCCCTTGGTCCTGATGTGCCCGGCCATGGGGTAGCCCATGACGCCGAGGCCGATCCAAGCGACCTTTGCCATCCTTCGATCCTCCGTAGCTGACGTTGGAGGTTGTAGACAAAGGGTCTGGATTTGTCAGGCCATTCGAACGCCGGGGCGCGAAAAAGGCCCGGCGCGGGGCCGGGCCTCTTCCTTCGGTGACGTCAGGTGGCCGTTAGATCAGCGGCAGGGACGCGCGCTGACGTTGCACATCGCGCGCTTGATGTTGCGCGTGCAGCGCACCGCCTTGCCGGTGGCCTTGCGCCAGCTGGCGTAGCGCGCGCCGTCGCGGCGGCGCACCTTGGCCTCCCAGGTCGAGATCGCCCGGGCGCGTGCGCGCTTGGTGCCCTTGCCGAGAATGCCCTGACCGACGCCAGTCGCATAGACGCGGGCCGAGCAGCGCGGCGCAGCGTCGGCTGTCTCGGCGGTGGTGACGCTGACGAAAGATGCGAGGGCCGCAGCGGCAATGGCGGAAACGATGAGCTTCATTTGATGATCCTCTGCTTTGCCTGCGGCCAATGCTCCATGGGATGGCCGCGATACCCACGATCAAAGCACAGGCAGTGTAGCGTGGGCCTGAACAGGGTGTTCAGCCAAAGTTCATCGCGCGGCCACTCTGTCGAACGACTGTGACTTTGCGGTTGCTCCACGTTGTCCGACATTGGATTAATTTGCGGTGGCCGCGGCAACGGGCAGAACTGTCGAATGTTTCACCTGCGCCAGCGCGAAGCTCGACTCGATGCTGGCTACGCCGTCGATCCGCGTCAGGGTCGACTTGAGGAAGCGCTCGTAGGCGGTGAGGTCGCTGGTCACGACGCGCAGTAGATAGTCGCGCGACCCCGTCATGAGATAGCACTCGACGACCTCGGGATAGCGCCGGATGGCCTCCTCGAAGCGCGTCATCGCCTCCTCCCGTTGCTTCTCGAGCTTGACCGAGACGAAGACGCTGACGGGCAGCCCGACCTTGCGCTGATCGACGAGGGCGGCGTAGCCGCGGATGATCCCCGCCTCCTCGAGCAGCCGGATGCGCCGCAGGCAGGGGCTCGTGGTCAAGCCGATGCGCTCGGCAATCTCGGTGGCGGTGAGGCGTCCGTTCTCCTGCAGCACGGCGAGGAGTCGGCGGTCGATGTCATCCAGGCTCATCGTGGCAATTTTCCGCGCAATATAAGTCCAAATCCAGAGATGCTGGCAAGATGCGCGTGAAGACTAGCGAAAAACAGCAACCATCGCCAGGGCCGCGATCGTAGGCTGCATGCAGATGCAGCGGGGCGGCGAGCGCCGATCACGGAGAGCAAGGACATGGAGCAGCGGGCCGCGTCGGGCGAGGGACACAACGCGGGGCATCTCAAGGTGCTGCGCGAGCTGGAGCGCAAGGTCCTCTGGCTCTCGTCCTACATGATCCATAACGCCAACCACGGGCGGGACCGCGGCGACGGCTTGAAGGTCGGCGGCCATCAGGCCTCCTCCGCCTCGCTGCTGACGCTGATGACCGCGCTCTACATGTCGGTGCTGCGGCCCGAGGATCGCGTCGCCGTGAAGCCGCACGCGAGCCCGGTGTTCCACGCCGTCCAGTACCTGCTCGGCAATCAGGACCTGGCCAAGCTCGAGGCGTTCCGCGCCTTCGGGGGCGCCCAGTCGTATCCCTCGCGGACCAAGGATAGCGATGACGTCGATTTCTCGACGGGCTCGGTCGGACTCGGCGTCGCTACGGTGGCGTTTGCCAGCCTCGTGCAGGACTACGTTCGCTCGAAGGGCTGGGGTGATGATTGGACGAAGGGGCGCCTCGTGGCCCTGCTCGGGGATGCCGAGCTCGACGAGGGCAACGTTCACGAAGCCCTGCTCGAGTGCTGGAAGCACGGGCTCACCAACTGCTGGTGGGTGATCGACTACAACCGCCAGAGCCTGGATTCGGTCGTATCGGACGAGCTGTTCCAGAAGCTCGCGGGCATCTTCGCGACGATGGGCTGGGAGGTGATCCCGATCAAGTACGGTCGCCGCCTGCAGGCCGTGCGGGAGCAGCCCGGCGGGCCGCGTCTGCTGGCGTGGATCGACGCCTGCCCGAACGTGCTCTACTCGGCGCTCGTGTTCCAGGGCGGCGCAGCCTGGCGGCGGCA
>JAGRKR010000493.1 GCA_020442225.1 Hyphomicrobiaceae bacterium
CTCGCCCATCGCGCCAAGCTCGACAACAACGCCGATCTCGCCAAGTTCGCGGGCACGCTCGAGAAGGTGTGCATCGACACGGTCGAGTCCGGCTTCATGACCAAGGACCTGGCCCTGTTGGTCGGCCCGAGCCAGACATGGCTCTCGACGACCGGCTTCCTCGACAAGATCGACGAGAACCTGAAGACGGCGATGTCCGCCTGAAGCGGGCCGCCACGGACGCGACGCGAAGGGTCGGGCGGCAACGCCCGGCCCTTCACTCGTTCTCGGACGGCGGATTCGGCCCAGGTCTGCATTCGCCCCCTCGACCAGCCGCAACGACGCGTTGACCTGCTTGTGGCTCGCCCCGCGCCTGCGCGCCCGCTCCCGGCGTAGCCACGACCGCACGCGCGATGCGCTCTCGCAACAGGGAGCGTGAGACGAGAGGCCCGACAGGGTTCTGGCTCTCGCACGTGACCGACAGATCGAGGGCCGGGCCGGAGTGCTCGGCCCCTCGCATTTGGGGTGGTGCATCCGGTCTCGATCATTACCATGGGGCCAGACCGACGACGGGGCTCCGTCACCACGCCGCGCCTGGATGCACAAGGAGGGAAACGCATGACACGTCGCGCCAGCGACACCCTACGAGCACGACGACTCTTGCCGGATCTGCCGTCCGCCCTGTGTGCACTCGCACTGCTGGCCGCCAGCGCCTCTCTCGCAACCGCCGCGCCACCCGAGATCGACCTCGACAAGCTCGGCGGCACCTGGAACATCGCCATCGTCACCGAAGATCGCTCCCACGCCTTGCGGCCCGGTCTCAGGAAGAGGCTGTGGAAGGACACCTTCACGTTTCGCAAGCGCGACGCCAGGACCGTGGTCGCAACCCGCAAGTCAGACGATGCCCGCCGCAACGGCGGGAGTGTCGAGCTGATCCTGGAGAAGACGCGCAGCGAACAGCATCTGCGCCTCAGCTCGAACGTCGCAAAACTGCGCGAGATTTTCCCGGCCTATGCCATCACGCCGGTTGCAGAAATCCCGCCGGCGACGATTTTCAAGGGAGACAATCTGTACTTCATCCGCTTCCTGCCCGGCCCGCCCGGAGCTCGCGGCGATTTCCAGCGGATGACCTTCCTGGAGTTCTGCAACGGACCTGCACTGACCATGGCCGCCAGCGCCCGTTCGGAGCTTGCTGTCGCGGCCCGACTGAAGCAGAAGGCGCCCCGCTTCTTCAAGACCTATGACGACTCGATCGCCGCCATGTTCGGCCTCTTTCGTGACGATGTCAGCCAGCGCGCCCTCGGCCGCCCCTTCAGCCAGATGTCGCGCGAGGAGCAGGAGGATGTCGTCGGCCGGCTGCAGGTCTGCGCCATTTTTCATGACGATCCCGCCGTGAGCGAGCCGCTGGGCATCGCCCTGTTCCGCGCTTTCAGCAACTCCCATGTCAGGGGCACGCTCAAGATGCGGTCGACCCGGTTCAGAGACCCCTCGCTCGCGCTGAAGCGGCACCCGGCCATCATCGGAAGCCTGCTGGCGAGGGAGCGCGAGGCGCGTGCCCAACTGGACAGGACCGTTCCAAAAGCACCGCGCCCGAGCACGCTCGACGAGGCGCGGAAGCTCGAGCAGGACCTGCGGGCCGGCATGGACCGCGTGGCGCCCTCGTTCGTGCAGGAGCGCGCCATCCTGGCCGCCTCCGCGATCCAGGCGCTGGAGGAACGGCAGAGGCGCGCCCGGGAGGAGGAGCGGGAGCGCACGGGGCCACCCCTGTCGGAACGAGACCTGCTCCTGCAGGCCGCGCAGAGATTTTTCCTCGCCAACTGCAACCGAATCTTCCTGGCGCTCCGCGCTGCCAAGCATGGAAACGGCCAGGGTCTGCTGGCGATTGCCAGCACATCCGCCATTGGACCGAAAGACGGCTTCTGCGTCACGGAATCGGCGATGCTGATCGGTCGCTTCCAGATCGACCGTGCGGAGCAGGTGCGCTGCCGGGGCGCTGCGCTGCAGGAGTGCGAGTGGACCGCCTACTTCTACTGCAGCGAACGCCTCAATCCGAAATTCGGCTTCTCGCCCGGGACCAGGGACCTGGACATCCGGTGCGCCGTCATACGCCGCCTGCCTGTCCCGATGAAGGGGCGTTTCACCGTCAAGTCGAAGCGACGCTGGGACGCCATCAGCCTGGCCTGGTAAGGCGCGGCATGGCCGAGGGAGCCTGCGCCCGGAGCTGCGGGGCGCGGGCCCATCTCCCGCGACGAGGAGAACGACCGGGACCGCGCGACACGCTCCCGTCTCTTGTGCATCCGGGGGCGGCGCGCCTGCGCGTCACCAGAAGACGTTGGGATTGCGGATGGGCTCGCCCCTGCCGAGAGCCTTGAACCCCTCGAGCTGGCGCTTGACCCACCAGATCACGGCAAAGACCATGACCAGCGCCCCGACGCCGAACGGCATGGTCCAAGTGGCGATCACGAACAGGATGAACCCGAGCCCGAACGTCCTTACCTGCCAGCGGAAATGCGTGGCGAGCCATTCCGGCTTGGCCTCCCGATTGCCGAGCGCCACAAGGAGCCCGAGGATCGGCAGCACCGGAATGAAGAACAGCAGGTTCAGAATGTAGGCCACCTGCGCCGCGCCGAACACGGCTGGGGGAGCGCCCGACGGCACCTTGGAGGGCCAGGGAAACGGGCTCGGGCCGTTGCCCGTCCCGCTCGGCGGCCAGGGGGACGGCCACTCGGCCTCTCCGGCAGGTGCCTCGCGCTCCGGCTGGCGACCGGCGCGCGAGATGCCCTCGTCCTTGGGCCAGGGCCGCTCCGCAGGCTGCGATGGCGGTGCCTCGATCCGAGGCGCTCTGTGCTTGCCGGTACGGGGCGGCGGGGCCGGTGTGGCCGCCGGCGCTCTGACCGGCGCGCGGCGCTCGGCGCGCGACGCAGTCGCCGGCTTCCTCGTAGCGGTGGCAACCGAGGGCGCGGCCGCTCCCGCCTGCTCCAGCGTGCCGGCCGGGGTCCATTCGGCGGTCTTGCTGTTCCAGATGACATCGGTCGGCCTGACGCGCCCTTCGGCCTGCAGGCGCGTCCATTCGTCCTGCGAATACGGGCCCCACTGCTCCCCGTCGCGCGATAGAAACCAGATCATGTCTCGGTCCGATGGACTCATGGCGTTCCCCTTCCAGGGCCAGCCTATTCGCAATTCCTTGACGAAGGGCGAACATGGAACCGCCCGCGCGCCTGCCTGCCCACCGCCCGTTCACTCCGCCGAAGGGCCGCCTGCCGCGTCCTTGGCCGGGTCGTGGCGCCGGCGTGAGGCCACTTCGCGCACCCGCTGCAGGATGACGGGATGGCGGCGGGCCAGTCGCTCGAAGTCCTCGCGATCGAGGATCAGCAGGCGGCAGCGCGTCGCCGCCGTGACCGTGTGCGTGCGCGGCCGCCCTTCGAGCAGGGCCAACTCGCCGAAGAACTCCCCCTCGCCTAGTCGCACCTCTCCCTCGTCCGCCTCGACCAGGACCTCGCCTGACGCCAGGAAGAACATGCTGTTGCCGGGCTCGCCGACACGCACGATGACCGAGCCGCCCTCGTAGGTGCGCGAGTAGAGCAGCGTCATGATCTGTGCCACCGCCGCAGCATCGAAGCCTGCGAACACCGGAACACGCGCGACCAGGGACCAGGTGACGATGAAATCGCGCCGCGTCACCTCCTGGCTGAAACCCGTAGCGATGATACCGATCGGCAGCGCGAAGACCGCGAGCCCACAGAGCAGCATGAGGCCGGTGAAGACTTTGCCAAGCAGCGTCAGCGGCACCACGTCACCGTAGCCGACGGTGGTCAGCGTGATGAGCGCCCACCAGAGACTGTCGGGGATCGTGCCGAAATGCTTCGGCTGCACGCTCCCCTCGATGAAATGCATCCCCGTGGCAGCCAGCAGCAGCAGGCACACCATGATGATGAACGCACCGAACAGCGCCCCCCTCTCCGCAGCGATCACGCGTCCGAGCGACTGCAGCGCCGCCGAATAGCGTGCGATTTTGAGGAAGCGGAAGAGCCTGAGGATGCGCAGGAACGACAGATCGATAGGCAGGAACGGCTCGACATAGGCCGGCAGGAAGGCCAGTAGGTCGACGACCTGCATGGGGCGCGAAGCGAACTGGCTCCGTGCCCGCCACGGCGGCATATGGCTCAGGAACGGCAGCTCTACGCAGGCCCACAGCCGCAGCACGTACTCGATGGTGAACACGGCCACCGAGAAGATCTCGAAGGCGATGAAGTAGTTTCCGTAGGTCGCGCGCACCCAGGGCACAGAGTCGACCACGAACGCCAGCACGTTGAGGCAGATCAGGACGATCAGACCGACGTTGACCGCGGTTGCTACGGGATCGCCGCCGATGCCGCCATCGAGGATCGCGTGGACGCGGCGACGCCACGTCCGGGGTTGTGACACCTCACTCATGGGCCCGTCCGCTCACGCGCTGCGCCGCGCCGCCGCAAGGCTGCCGCGTGCCCGGTCGCTCGCACCTCAGCGAATCGGCGGGGCATACATGATGCCGCCCTTGTTCCAGAGTCTGTTGAGACCACGTGTGATCTTGAGGGGTGACTGGCTGCCGAGATGGCGCTCGAAGATCTCGCCATAGTTGCCGACCTGCCTGACGATCTGTGCCGCCCAGTCGGCCGCCAGCCCGACGCGCTTGCCGAAGCTGCCCTCGAGGCCGAGGAAACGGCGGATCTCGGGGTTGGGTGTCGCGCGCATGCTCTCGACGTTCTGCGACGTCAGCCCCAACTCCTCCCCGTTGATGAGGGCGAAAAGCGTCCAGCGCACGATCGAGAACCAGCGTTCGTCACCCTGCCGCACGACGGGGCCGAGCGGCTCCTTCGAGATAATCTCCGGCAGGATCATGTGCTGTTCAGGCGCCGCCAGTCGCAGGCGCTGCGCGGCAAGGCCGGAGGCGTCGGACGAGTAGACGTCGCAGCGCTTGGCCTCGTAGGCCTTCAGCACCTCGTCCGTCTTCTCGAAGGTCACGATCTCGTAGCGCATCTTTCGCGAGCGGAAGAAGTCGGCGATGTTGGCTTCTGTCGTCGTGCCGGCGTTGGTGCAGACGGACGCCCCGGTGAGCTCGCGTGCGCTCGTGACACCGAGCGCCTTCCGGACCATGAAGGCCTGGCCGTCGTAGTAGATGGTGCCGACGAAACGGATCCCCGACGCCGTGTCGCGGCCCATGGTCCAGGTGGTGTTGCGNNGACAGCACGTCGACATCGCCCGACTGCAGCGACGGGAAGCGCTCCTTCGACGTCAACGGGCGGAACTTGACGGCGCTCGCCTTGCCGAACACGGCAACGGCCACCGCCCGGCAGAAGTCGATGTCGAGCCCGGTCCAGTTGCCGGCCTTGTCCGGGTTCGAGAAGCCCGCCAACCCCTGGCTGACGCCACACACGACGTGCCCGCGCTTGCGGACCTTGTCGAGCGTGTCTGCGCGCGCCTGTCCGCTTGCTCCGACCGCGAAAGCCGCGACGAGCAGCACCAGCGAGCCAATCACCTTGAAGCGAAACGCCATTGAACCGCCACCCCCAGTCACCTTCGGAAACAAGACCGGCCCACCGCCCGCACTGCCGGAGTGCATCAGGCCATGCCCCGCACGTGTCGCGGCGCCCGCCTCGATCCCGACCATGGCAACAGCCGTCGAAAGCGCCGAACACGGCGCCGCAGAGCGTATACTTCGCAAGATCGTCTGCTTTTTGGCTGGCCCAGCCCGCCGGGTCAAGTCGCAGGGAGCGTGCACCAGGACACCCAGGCGGGCGCCAGCCCCGGCGAGGCCCGGAAGGGCGGCGGCGGACGGTCGCATGGACCTCGCAACTGTGGGTGGGGAAGTCGCAGGCCTCGCCACTGTACGCCGCCGGCCCTGCCGAGCGCAGTGAGGATAAGACGACTTCGCACCTGGCCGACCTAGGAGCATACCCACTGGCCCACCGACAGCGCCCGGCTTCATCGCCGCGATGCGATTCGGGCGGCCTGCCGCGCCAGACCGGCGTTCGAGTGCGCCACTCCCGGTGCGATCTCGAGTCGCCATGCGAAGGGCACCTCGTGCTTCAGGGCGAGCTGGCGCCCCGCCTCGAAATAAGCTTGCCCGCGCCCGAAACGATGGGGACCCTGCCGCATCGCCGCTTCGTCGCGGGGAAGGCTGTGATGGTTGGGGTCGTTGTCGCTGTCGCCCAGCAGGATCACGAGCGGACGCGTGACCAGCGCGCGCTCCTGCTCGGTCGTATAGCTCGTGCCGCCGAGGCCGAACGGATAGCGCACGTCCATCACCGGCATGGTGTAGCTGCCGGCATTGGCGCTGATGGCGATCTCGATGAGCGGCGAGAAAGCGAGCGTCACCAGACGGTGCACGAGCTGCCCGCCGGCCGAGTGTCCGAACAGCGCATACTGCTCGCGCCGGCTGCCGGCGCGCGCCTTGACGTGCAGGAAGATGCGATCGAGCACGGGAAACAGCCACTCGTCCCGCGGCAGCAGCCGCTCGTCGTCCTTGAAGACGTTGCCATAGTTGTAGTCGCGGCTTTCCGGGTAGGCCGCCTTCGAGAACTCTGGCGCGACGACGAGACAGCCTTCGGCCTCGGCCGCTTCGGCCCAATTGTCGCGATACTCGTCGGCATTGCGCTTCATGCCGTGCATGACCAGCACGATCGGGCTTTCGGGTCCGAAGCCGGCCGGCGTGTACGTCCACAACGGGATCGGCCGTCGGAGCCCCGGCCGCGGGTCCCAGTACTCGAGCCGCCCTGCCCCCGGCACCAGCGCAATTTCACTCGTCATCGTCATTCCCTTTTCGTCGCTGCGGCGTCTCACACCTGTCCCGAAGGGCTCCAGGTCATATCGGGATCGAGCGGGTAGATCGGCCGGCTCACATTGCGATACGGCAACCGCGAGAGGATCGGCGTGGTCAGGCCCGGTGCATCGACCTCGACGATCTGCTCACCCTTGAAGAACTCGTCGAACCCGGCGCGGAAATGCCCCCTCGACTTGACGATAAGGCCGCGCAGCCCGGCGATGTCGATGCCCAGGCTCTCGAGCAGGATCGGGTCGGTGCATTGGATACGGATCGAGCAGACCACGACGTCGATGCCGCCGACACGGATGCGCGCCGCCGCTCCCATATCCAGCGCGCGGCCGACCGCCGAGCCGCGCCGTCCGACGCACTTGCCGTCGGAGAGGGCGATCACCTCGCCCTCAGCCGCGAACGGCCGCGACATCTCGTGCGTCTCGTCACGATTGAAGCGCACAAGGAAGCGCGCACCGACACCCTTCTCGTGCGCCTCACGCGCCAACGCGGGATCATTGAAGACGCCGAGCGCCACACCCGTCACGCCCGCCGCGTGGAACGCTTCGAGCAGCCAGGTCGTGTTGCTGCGCCCGCCACCGCCGGGGTTGTCCGCCACGTCCGCGAAGGCGAGCGCCGGCAGACTTGGATCGGCCGCCACGCTCACCATGCGCCGGGTGGCCTCGTCGATCCCGGTCAGGCGCGGCACATAGCGATGGCGGTCCGCCCAGGCGCGCATCGCCAGATCGTGGGCCAGCGCATCGGCCGCCGACTGGTCGCCGCGCGCCGTCACCACGATTGCCATGCCCGCCTTGGGTGAGTCGGTCAGGAAGAAGCCGGCGCAGATCGAGACGTTGAGAATGCGCGCGTCGATGCGGCTCTGACCGTAGGAGATGAGATCGGCATAGGGGCCGGCGGCCGTCAGCAGCGTCACCGAAGGTGGCAGCAGCGGCACGCGAACGAACGACCTGGCGGTGCGCACACCACCGAGAATCTCGCGCAGCGCCCGCGCCGTCTCGACACCGCGCTCGAACTGGTCCACGTGAGGGTTGGTGACGTAGGCGACCAGCAGATCGGTGGCCGCGACCATCTCCTCCGAGACATTAGCGTGCAGATCGAGCGTGGCGACGACAGGCACGTTCGCCCCGACGATGCCGCGCACGAGGCGGAAGAGCGTGCCGTCGGGATCGTGATCGCCGGTTGCAGAGGCGGCGCCGTGCTCGGAAATGTAGACGGCATCGACGGGTCCCGCGGCCTCGATGCGCGTTTTCACCTCGCCCATGAACTCGTCGAAGAACGCCTGATCGGCCGGGCCGCTCGGGCTGGTGCGCGCGACCGCGATCGGGACGAGCTCGAGGCCGCCGGTCCTCTCCATCTCGGCCACGAAGCCCGACACCGTCGCCATCACACGCGGCGCCGCGCGCGCGATGTCGGCGGCCAGTGCTTCGCCGGTCAGGTAGTAGGATTCCACGAAGGCCGCCTTCGTCGCAATCGGCGAGAAGCCGTTGCTCTCGAGGCTGAAGCCGAGGATGGCGACACGCGGCCGGTCGATGGCAGGCATGAGTGTGGTGCTCCCGGTGGGCTGGGTCAGCCGTCGTCCCTGACGGCGAGGTCCGTGTCGTCTGCCCGCACCGCCAACCGTCGATCGTAACCCTTGCTGGCAGCGAGCAGGTGGCGGGTATAGGCATTCTCGACGGCGCCGGTCTGCAACTGCTCGACGCTCAGCTCCTCGACGAGCCGCCCCTTGAGCATGACGCCCAGGCGATCGCACATGTGTGCGACGACGGCGAGATCGTGGCTGACCAGCACGAAGGTGAGATGATTGTCGCGGCGGATGTCCGCCAGCAAGTTCAGCACCTCCGCCTGGATGGACACGTCCAGCGCCGACGTCGGCTCGTCCAGCAGCAGCACCTTGGGCTCGAGAATCAGGGCACGGGCGATGGCGACGCGCTG
>JAGRKR010000494.1 GCA_020442225.1 Hyphomicrobiaceae bacterium
GCGGCGAGGATGCCGAGCAGCGAGGCGAAGATCGAAAGCTCGCGCGAGCGGGGGACATTGCCCTTCTCGACCGCGTCAGAGATCTTCTTCTCTGTCGGCTCCTCTGTCTTCGACTCCTTGTCGGTATCGTCCGCCATCTTTCCGGTATCCGCCTAGCTGACGAGTTCTTCGTCGTCTTCGGTGCGGATCTCGATCTCGCCGCGAGCGGCGAGTTCGAGGGCGGTATCGGTGATGGCGCGGCGCATTTCGGCGACGTTGCGGGCAGGCACCGGCTGACCGTTGTTCAGCTCCTGCTCGATCATCTTGCGCACGCGCGAGGACAGGGCCGAGAGAATCAGCTCGCGGAATTCGGTGGCGGAGCCCTTGAGCGCGGTGACCAGATTGTCGGTCGGCACCTTCTCGAACAGGGTCGAGCGCGCACGCTGCGACAGCTTGCCGATGTCCTCGAAGGTGAAGAGCTGGTTCTTGAGCGCCTCGCCCGCCTTGGGCTGGGTGGCGGCGAGATTGCCGAGAATTGAATCGATCTGCTCGGGCTCAAGCTTGTTGATGATCTCGGCGAGCCGCTCCTGCCCGGCGCTGCCGCTGGAACCCGAAAGGCTGGCGCTGAACTCCTGATGCAGGGTGCGCTCGAGCAGCCGGGTGGCATCCTCGACCATGGGGCGGGCGGCGATCATGCGGCGGATGACCATGTCGCGGCGCTCGGCCGGCAGACGGGCGAGCACCTTGGCCGCGGTGGCCGACTTGATGTTCGCCAGCACGACGGCGGCGGTCTGCGGATGCTCGCGGGTGAGATATTGCGCCAGCGAATTCTCGTTGACGGCCGAGATGCGCTCCCAGATCGAATGATGGTCGGGGCGGCCTTCGACGTCGCCCATGATCTCGTCGATCTGCTCCTGGGGGAGCACGCCGTCGAGCATGCGCTGGACCTCGGCCGGCGAGGAGACCAGGCTCGCGCCGATGGCGAACTGGGTGGCGAAGTCCTCGATGAGGCTGCCGAGCTGCTGGGCGGCGACCGGCTTCAGATCGGTAGCGGAGCGCGTGATCTGACGGATTTCGGCCGGCTCGAAATGCTTCATCAGCCGCGTCGACAGCGACTTGCCCATGGTGAGCAGGATGGCGGCTACCCGATCGGAGCCGCGCATGCCCTGGGCAGCACTGGCGCGCGAAGCAACGGTGGCCATGGGCGCCCGGTTCCGCTCAGGCAGCCGCGCCGGAGCCCGGCAGGCCGGCGACCTCGGTGAGCGACACGCCGAAGCGCGAATTGTCCTCTTCGAGGATGACCACCTCGCCGCGGGCGACGACTCGGCCATTGACGATGATGTCGACCGGCTCACCGACACGATGGTCGAGCGGCACGATGGCGCCGCGGCCGAGCTTCATGAGATTGGCAACAGGCATCGAGGCACTGCCGAGGATTGCCTGCACGACGACCGGAATGCGCAGGATGGTGTCGAGATTGCGCGGGCTGCCGAGGGTATCATCGGTGCCGCCGAGGCCCGCGCCGCCTTCCGGGGATTGGGGGGTCTGCATCCCGTTGTCGCTCCTTGCCTGGGTCTGCCGGACGCTGTTGGCGCCGGCCCTCCGCCTGTCTCTCTTCTAGTCGGGCAATCTTGCCGGAAGCAGGATTCCGTGCCGGCTCAACCCGACAGGACGTCGTTGACGAACTCGGCTTCCTGATCGACCGCATCCTCGATGCGCAGCGTGTAGCGGCCGGCATTCTGCCCGACGAAAGCCCAGAACAGCGGCTGGCCGCGGCTGATGACCTTGAGCGGGCGCTCGGTGGAGGCATCGAGACGAATCACCTGGCCGATCTGGAAATTGGCGATGTCGCCAAGGGTCAGCGCGCGCGTTTCAGCGACGGCGCTGATCGACACTTCCGTGCGGCCGACCTCGTCGTTGATCTTCTGCTGCCAGCCGGGATCGGCCGGCGCGGTCTCGCGCGGGGTGTAGCGGGCGAGCTTGTGACGGTGCGGCGCCAGCGCCTGCTGCGGGATGATGATGAACATCTCACCGCCGCGATTGATCGCCTGCATGACGAAGCGCGCCACCACGGCCGGCTGGTTGCGACGGCCGGCGGAGGCGAAATCCATGCGGGTCTCGGTGCGCTCCAGCCGGAAGCGGGGCGCGGCAACCGCGGCGAAGGCACCCTGCAGGGCAGTGCCCAGAAACTCGAAGAGGAACTGGGAGAACTGCACCTCGACATTGCTGATGCGGCGGGCCTCCTCGAGCGGCGGCTCGGAACCGTCGCCGCCGAGCAGAAGGTCCATGATGGTGTAGACGAAATCGCGGTCGAAGCCGACCTGGATGCGGGTATCCCAGCCGCCGACCTGATAGAGGCCGACGACGGCGCGCATGTCGTAGCTGTCGAGCGTCTCGCCGATGCGGGCGGTGTCGATGCCGTTGACCGAGATGTGGGTGAGCGCCGAGGAAAGACCGCGCAAGCGCTCGGCGAGCTGCTGGCCGACGCGATCGAAGATGACCGAAAGCAGCGGCAGCTGATCGACCGAGAGGGTCGCGGCCTCGGTCAGCAATTCCTTGATATTGCTTGCCTTATCGGCCGTGTCGACGCTCATCGGATCACGCCGCCCGCTTCATCGGCTCAGCCGCCGGCGAGGTCGAGATTGCCTCGTTCTCGACCTCGTCGATGGTCGGACGTTCGCTCGACGAGATGGTCTTGCGGCCATGCTCCAGCGCGATCTGCGGCAGGGCGCCGTTCATGAAGGCAATGATGGTCTGCTTGACGATGATGAAGCACTGCATCTGCTTCTCGCGCGTGATCTTGATGAGCTGGGCGAGCGGCGAGACCACGGCATAGGACCAGAAGATGCCGGTCAGCGTGCCGATCAGAGCGGCGCCGATGTATTCGCCGAGCACCTCGGGCGATTCGTCGAGAGCGCCCATCGCCTTGACGATGCCGAGCACGGCGGCGCAGATGCCGAGCGCCGGCAGCGCCTCGGAAATGGTGCCCATCGACGCCTGCGGCTTCAGCTTGTGCTTCCGAATGGTCGAGATCTCCTGCTCCATCAGGGCCTCGATCTCGTGCGAGCGGGCATTGCCGATGATGGTCAGGCGGACGTAGTCGCAGATGAACTGCGTCAGCTCCTTGTCCTTCAGGATGCCGGGGAAATGCTGGAAGAGCGGCGACTCGTTCGGGTTGTCGATATGCGCCTCGACCTCGTTGCGCGGCCGGCTGCGCAGATCGCGCATCAGCGCGAAGAGCAGGCTGAGCAGCGCCAGGAAATCCTTGCGCTTCGGCGTCGCATTGGTGAGCGCTTCGACCACACCCTTGCCGGCATCGATGATCGTCGAGAAGGGATTGCCCATCACGAAGACGCCGATGGCGATGCCGCCGATGATGAGGAATTCGAACGGCTGCCAGAGGACCTCGACGTGGCCGCCTTCGGCGACGAAGCCGCCGACCAGCGCGCCGATGCCAAGCAGGAGACCGAGAGCCAGATTCACTGAAAAGCAACCCTTCCGGGGATGACTGCAGCAACAGTGATCCCCGGCATAGCTTGCGCGAGGCTGGGGACCGGCGAAGTCAGGCCCGCGCAAGCCCGCCGGGCTATGACGGAAGGAACCTGGAGTTCGTACCCCCGATGTTGAGCACATCCGCCTCCTACCGGCTCGTGACGCGCGATCTCGACAGCACGCTCGCGCGGACCGCCGCGGAGCCCTCGGTCGCCCTCGAGACCAAGTATTACCAGGAGCACATCGGGTCGATTACCAGCATCGACGACTTCCTGTCCGACACCCGGCTGTTCAAATACGCCATGAAGGCGTTCGGCCTGGAGGACATGGATTATGCCAAGGGCCTGATGCGCAAGGTGCTGACGGAGGGCGTCTCCGACAGCACGGCCTTCGCCAACCGCCTGTCCGACGACCGCTTCGTCAA
>JAGRKR010000495.1 GCA_020442225.1 Hyphomicrobiaceae bacterium
CTGCGAAATCCAAAGTGCTCGGCGCTTCGGTCGAAGTCAACTAAGTCATTGAAAATGCGAAGAAAAAAGAAGTTCTGCGAGTTTGTGCGCAGTCTGTTCCATACGGCTCATAACCTGAAGGTCGCAGGTTCAAATCCTGCCCCCGCAACCAAAATTCCCAACGAGAATTCAAAAGCATAATAAGCGGAAAATTTCCGCCATCGGATCGAGGTGTGCCGTCCGGGCAAGCGGTTGGCTGGATCTCGACTGCGCTCGCCGGCGTCATTTCGCGATGACGAAAGACGTTCCGGCGCACGGCCGGGCGGTTTGCCGATGACGCTCTCTGCGCGTTCGGCGTCGATGAATGAGTAACCAGGGTCTCAGGTGCGACCGGAGTGAGCAGGATGTCGTCTTGTGCATCCGCTTGTGAGCAAACAGTAACATCGCGCAATCAGCTTTCAGAGACTGGCTGCGTCCGCCTGAAATTGATCGTGCCGCCTGTGGGGCCGATCCCGGTGAGCAAGTCCACGTGCTGAGGCACGCAATTCGTCGCGTCGCTTGCGCCGTCTTGTTCTAAGATGCCTCATGCATCGCGACGCTCGCGCCGAAGAACCCCAGCCAGTCCCATCCGATGTTGTACCATCTCGTTGCCTTCGTCGGCCTTCTGGTCGTCATCGTTTTTGTGACAGACTTCGACAAGGCTGCGATCGTGGTCGCCGCGAGCATGGGCGGAGGGGCCATCGTTGCTTGGCTCGTGCCGGCATACGTGAAGTTGAGGCATGTCCGTTCACAGAACCGGCTGCTCGACCGGTGCCGAGCGCTGTACCTCCTCGGTGGGCGGTCCGTCGATCGCGGCGATACGGCATCCGCAGAACGCATCCTCACCCGGATTCGGCGCATCGAGCGCATCTGGCGTCTCGGCAACAGCATCCTGTTCAGGATCACGCTGGCGTTGTGGGGGATCGTCGGCGGTGTCGTGTGCAGCATCCTTTTGCGGCTGGTCTTGTTCATTGCCAGTCCGCAGAGCATTCATGGAACTCCACTGTCCGCCGCGATGCTGATTGAACAGGGGCAGATGGCGGTGGCGACCAGCATTTTCGCGCCGGTCTACGCCATGATCGGCTATTGGGAGGGCTGGACGAAGCCCTGGGTCATCGACAACTGCGGTGACCGGCTCTGGCAGATGATCCACGGCGCGCGCGAGGTCCTGATCACGTCCAGCACATTCAGTAGCCGCATGCCCGAGTTCGATGGCATGACGCCTTTCGAGGTGTTCGGGCTCAGCCCGGATTTCACACGCCAACAGCTCGCTCAGGCGCGACGAAAGCTGATCAAGACGCTGCATCCCGACCTCTGGCACACCGCCTCGCCCGAGGAGCGGCAGGCGCGCGAAGACGCCCTCAAGAGCGTGAACGCGGCGTACGACTTACTGCGTCCGTTGGTGTCCCGGTGACCGCGAGTTCGACCGCCACCACATCCGCCTCGGCGCTATGGCAGATGATCGGCGTGATATCATGTGTGCGGCGCGGCAGGCGTCGTCGAACGAGGCGGGGTCTGAGCGAGCGGCAAACGGGTCGCCGGAGGATTGCTCGGCTCCCGTCTTGCTGCTGGCAGCAACCTGCGGCATGCGCCGGCCTTGCTGCCGACGAGGCCGCCACGACGCCCTTGGGCCAGGGCGAGACCTGTTCCGCCTGCCATCGCGATCGCAGGGATCAGCAGCAGGAAGCTCCTTGGGATCGCCATCTTCACTGCAACGATGGTCGATTGCGATCCAACGAGCTCGCTTAGAACCGTCGAGAGCCAGCATGTGGCGATCGTCAGGATGGCCAGCCCGCCCGCGATGGGATGAATGGGCTTGATCATCACAGCCTCCCCATCACTCGCTCGCGTCACGCGACGCAAATCCCCGGGACCGCGATTTTCTGGAAGAGATGCGGTGCAGCGACGGCCGATGACGGATAGGCGGAGAGCCGCGATTGGAATTCCGGGTGGCCGAAGGCGGCTCGAAACGAGGCTGTCGATTCCCATACGGCATAGTTGAGGTAGGCGCAGCTGCCGCCGATAGCGCGATGGAGCTGCGTGGAGATGAAGCCGGGCTGCTGCTTCATGAACGCGGCATCATGCGCCCAGGCAGCGAGAAGCGCCTGCTCGTCAGCCTTGTCGATCGTGAACAGGTTGACGAGCACCACCGGGCTTGCGTCGCTCGCGAGTTGCTTCTCGATCGGGAAGGCGGGGTCCAAGGGGCGAAGCATCGACATGACAAATTGACCTCTGGTTGGTATCACGATGACAAAATGAATGCTTTATTGACATTATGATGTCAACATCATTTCATGGAGCTTATGAGGGTCGATGAAGCGCACTCCTTCCGGTGATGCCTTGACGAGGCTGATGCTCGATCTGTTCCGGCTCAACAGCCTCGCACTGACTGCGGGTGATCGCCTCGTCGCACCTCTCGGGTTGACGAGCGCGCGCTGGCAGGTTCTGGGCGCGATCGTGGCGACCGAGCGCCCGCAGCCCGTTGCATGGCTTGCCCGTGATCTCGGTGCCAACCGGCAGAATGTGCAGCGCATTATCAACGATCTCGAGCGCGAAGGGCTTGTGACCTTCGCACCGAACCCGCATCACAAGCGCGCCCAGCTCGTCGTGCTGAGCGACAAGGGCAACCGCACGTTCAAGTCGGCGATGAACCTCCAGGCGCCCTGGGTCAACGCTCTTGCGGACGGGGTGACGGTCAAAGAGCTCGAGACCGTCCATCGCGTCATCCTGGCGCTACGCGGGAAGCTTGAAGGCGATGACGCCGCCGAGGAGTGACAGGCGCCAGCGGCAGAGCCGTCCGGAAGTGTGTGAATGCGGGCGGCCGGGCCGGCGTCCACATCGCACCTTGCGGCACCGTGGCCCGCCGTGCCTTCATGTGGCGTGCCAGCAAACCGAGGGAGCGAGCCTATGCCGCGACTGCCGATCCCGAACGACGGGCCGACGTTCAGCGACGAGACGCGGGCCGCCGTCCGCTACATCCTGGAGACGCGCAAGAGTACGCCGCCGCCGTCGACCTATCTGACGTACGCCGGCAAGGCGGGGATGCTGCTGTCCGATCTGGTCGAGCACCTGCGCTACCACACGACGCTGTCGGCGGCCGAGTCCGAGCTGGCCATCTGTACGGCGGCGCGCGCGGCCGATGCCGACTACATCTGGAACGCGCACGTGCGCCTGGGCCTCAAGGCGGGGACGCGCGAGGAGGCTATTCATGCCGTCGATACCTTTGCCCCGCTCGACGGGCTGACGGCGGACGAGGCGCTGATCATCCGCTACGGACGCGAGCTTCTCGAGCAGCGCCGGGTCAACGATGACACGTTCGCGGCCGTCAAGGCGCGCTGGGGCGAGCAGGGGCTGATGGAGATGACCGCGCTCATGTCCGTCTACATGATGAACGCCACCATCCTGCGCGCGATGGACCACAGGGCCGCGGCCGACGCGCGTCATCTCACCCCGCGCAGCTAGACGGGCAGCGCCATGGTGGCCTGGTGGTCGCACGGCCGGGGAAGGCGCACGCCGTGTTGATGGCGGCGTCTGGCGCGGTCGGTTGAAGGCGCGCTATGCTCGTCTCCGGCGCTGAATTCATCAAGGGAGGCTCAGCCATGGCTGATGCTACGCGAGAGTTGCCGTTCTCCTCTCAGTCCGCCGAGACGCCGCCGCCCCTGACCCAGGCGGATATTGATCAGCGCGTGTTCGATCTCTACGACGAGTATTGCCATGGTCGCATCGACCGCCGCGAGTTCCTGGCTCGGGCCGCCGCCGTTACCGTCGGTGGCCTGGCCATGGCGCAGGCGCTGTTGCCGCGCTATGCGCTGGCGCAGACGATCTCCTTCACCGACAAGCGGATGAAGGCGCGCTACGTCACCTATCCTTCGCCGGGCGGCACATCCGGCAAGATGCGCGGCTACCTGGTGCAGCCGAGCGGCGCCGGGCCGTTTCCCGCGGTCCTGGTCATCCACGAGAACCGCGGCCTC
>JAGRKR010000496.1:0-311 GCA_020442225.1 Hyphomicrobiaceae bacterium
GAAGGAGAGCTTCGAGGATGGCGCCGTCGTGAGCCACATGTCACAGCGTCCTGGTCTTTCGCCGCCCAAACTCTTCGGTTGGCGCCGCGAGGAATGGCAGGCGCGCTCGCCGCCGGTAAGCGTCCGCTGAGAGCTGCGGCGTGTCCGACTTGACGGGTGCCAGTTCAGGCGGCGACGCTCTGCGTCGCCGGTGCAAACCAGTTCCATGGTGGCATCTCATCGAGCCGGTGTAAGCGCTCTGCCGCCCCCACCTTCCGCAATTGAGGCCGGTCGTTGAGTCTCGCGTGCCATGGCGCGAGATCGTTTTGACC
>JAGRKR010000496.1:345-2219 GCA_020442225.1 Hyphomicrobiaceae bacterium
TCGCGGTGCGGCGGATGGAGGTGATGACGGGCGTGGAGCGCCGCCGTCGCTGGTCGAGCGAAGACAAGCTCGTAAGCGGTGCTCCGCTGCGTAAGCATCCGGTGAGCGCCGCAGGGGCGACGGTCTTCAGGCGGCGCGGCTGACGGTCGACGTCGCAGGTCGCCAGTTCCATGGCAACAACTCGTCGAGCCGCGAGGCCGGATGGCTGGCGATGCGGGCGAGGACGTCGGCGAGCCAGGCTTGCGGATTGATGTCGTTGAGCTTCGCCGTGACGATGAGGCTGTACATCGCCGCGGCTCGCCTGCCGCCGCGGTCGGAGCCGGCGAAGAGCCACGACTTTCTTCCGAGTGCAATTCCGCGCAAGGCCCGTTCCGCCGCATTGTTCGAAAGGCAGACGCGGCCGTCGTCCAGGAAGCGCGTGAAGGCCGGCCAGCGCTTCAGCATGTAGTCGATGGCCTTGGCGAGGTCGCTGCCACGCGAGAGCTTCGGCCGCTCGGCGCGCAGTACGGCTGCGAGCTCGTCGACGAGCGGCTTGCTCAACTCCTGGCGGACGGCACGGCGCTCCTCGGCGCTCTTGCCGTTGATATCGCGCTCGACCTCGAACAGCGCATCGATGCGCCGCACGACCTCGAGTGCCAACGGCGAGATCGGTGCCGGGGCCTTGCCTTTGGCCTTGGCACCCGCACGGGCCTCGATATCGGCGAGTGCAAAGAATGGTCTGCGTGCGTGGGCCCAGCAGGCGGCCTCGAAAATCGGACCCGGCATCCGGCCGGCCTCGTAGAGTTGCGTGTAGCCGCCGTAGGCGTCGGCCTGCAGCACGCCCGACCAGCGGGCCAGATGCGTGCGTGGATGCTCGCCGCCGCGATCGCGCGAGTAATAGTACATCGCCGCGGGCGGGGCTCTTTGCTGGCGCTCCGGATGCCCACTCGCATCCGCGCGGCCGCCGAAAGGACGATCATCTCGCACGTAAACCCAACATCTGCCGGTGTGGGTCTTTCCTTTCGCAAGCACGGGCACCGTCGTGTCGTCGCCGTGCAGTCGCTCGGCAGAGAAGACATGCGCCTCGAGGCGACGAAGCAGCGGCTCGAGCACGGCGCATCCGGCGCCGACCTGGTCGGCGAGCGTCGACAGCGCCAGCGGCACGCGTTCCCGCGCATAGCGCTCGGCCTGCCGGTTTAGCGGCTGGTGCTGCCCGAACTTCTCGAACAGCAGCATCGCCATGAGATTGGGCCCCGCCCATCCCCTTGGCGTAACGTGGAACGGCGCCGGCGGCTCGCTCACCTTCTCGCAATCCCGGCACGTCATCTTCTCGCGCACGTGCTGGATCACCTTCCACTGGCGCGGGATCACCTCCAGCGTCTCGGTGACCGTCTCGCCGAGCTTACGGAGGCGATGGCCGCCGCAGCAGCCGCAGGTGGTGGGCGCGGGAATGACGACCCGGTCACGTGGAAGGTGCCCCGGGAATGGCTGGCGCGATGGCCGCTTGCGCGCGAACGGCGCGACGTTCGTCGTCCTGGCGGCGGCGCGCTCGGCGGAGATCTCGTCCTCGGTGGCGTCGGTCTCCAGCTCTTCGAGCGCCAGCTCCATCTGGTCGAGAAGGCGCGCCGTGCGCTCAGAACGCGGCCCATAGATCTGCCGCTTAAGCTTGGCGATCTCCAGGTTCTGGCATGCGATCGTCGCCGCGTCGTCGGCCAACTGGGCGCGGGCGAGTGCCAGCTCGGCATCTACGCGTGCGGCCCGGGCGCGCTCGGCGGCCAGCGCCGCCTTCAGTGTCTCGATGTCGGCTGGCGAATCCATGCCCAGATGGAATCACAGACGGCCGTCCGCCGCTCGCAGAAAACGGAACTATTCCGCGCGTTCCGGGCGGAATGTGT
>JAGRKR010000497.1 GCA_020442225.1 Hyphomicrobiaceae bacterium
CATGTGGAAGAGCGCCGAGTTGCCGATCGGCTGGATCAAGGGCGAAGGTCCCGGCGGGGGCATGTGGCCGTTCTGGCTTTCGGCCATCATGCTGGTGTCCTGCATAGGGATCCTCGTCAACTGGGCGCGGAGGGCCACGTGGCCCTCCCGCAGCAACGAGCTGTTCTTTGCGCCGGGCGTTCTCGGGAGCGTGGCTCCGGTGGCCATCGCCCTGGCGGTGACCATCGCCTTGTTCAGCTTCGCCGGCGCCTATCTGGCGCTGTTCGCGTTTCTGATGTTCTACCTGAAAGTCCTCGGCGGCTATCGCTTCGCGAGTTCGCTCCTGGCCTCGCTGGCGATACCCGTCGTCACGTTCTTTTTCTTCGAGATTGCTCTCAAGATCATATTGCCCAAAGGCTTCACCGAGCCGTTTTTCCTGCCGATCTTCAAGTGGTTCGGCATGGGAGGGCTATAGGGCTCGGGGCGCGATGCTTTCGGCGATAGCCGGTGCGCCCCTGCACCATCGACGCTCGGACTTCCGGAACATGTCGACATAGCACCCACTGGCGCTCTCGGATGCGGCCTCAAAGGGACTAGCGAGAAAATGGCGGAAATTCTTTCTCTCCTGGCATCGGGTTTCGCGGTTGCCTTCGAGCCCTTGAATCTGTCCCTGGTCATTTTCGGATGCGCGATCGGGCTGATGATCGGCGCCATCCCCGGTCTCGGCTCGGTCAACGGTGTGGCGATCCTGCTGCCGCTGACGTTCATAGTGCCGCCGACCGGGGCCATGATCTTCCTGGCGGCGCTCTACTACGGCGCCATGTACGGCGGCGCGATCTCGTCGATCATGCTGGGCATCCCCGGCGCCTCGACGGCGGTGGCGACGACCTTCGACGGGCGCCCCCTCGGCAAGTCGGGCAAGGCTGATCTCGCGCTGATCGCGGCGGCTGTCGCCTCGTTCGTCGGCGGCACCATCTCCGTCATCCTGTTCACCGTAGCAGCGCCTCCGTTGGCCCATATCGCACTGGTCTTCGGTCCGCCGGAGATCTTCGCGCTCATGGTCCTCGCCTTCGCGACATTCGTCGGGCTGGGGAGCGACGACCTCTGGAAGACGCTGTTCTCGATCTGCATCGGTCTGGTACTGGCGACGATCGGCACGGACGTGATGACCGGCGAGCCTCGATTGCAGCTCTTCGAGCTCACAGGCTTCTTCAGCAAGGTGCATTTCCTCGTGCTCGCCATCGGCATCTACGGCATCGGCGAGATGCTGTGGACCATCGAGGAGAACGCGCGCCTGGGCGGCTCGACGCTGATGTCGGAAGTCAAGTTCTCGGTGCGCGGCACGATCAATCATCTGTGGAGCCTGCTGCGGACCTGGAAGGCGATGCTCATGGGCTCGCTGCTGGGCTACACGGTGGGTGTGCTGCCGGCCGCAGGAGCGACACCCGGCTCCTTGATGGCCTACGGCATCGCCAAGCAGATGTCGCGAGAGCCCGAGACGTTCGGCAAGGGGAATGTCGAAGGCGTCGTGGCTCCGGAGTCCGCGAACAACGCCGCTTCGACCGGCTCCATGCTGCCGATGCTGACCCTGGGCATTCCCGGCTCGCCGACGACGGCAATTCTGCTGGGCGGCATGGTGATCTGGGG
>JAGRKR010000498.1 GCA_020442225.1 Hyphomicrobiaceae bacterium
GCCGCCCTTCGTCGGCGCGGTCGCCATGCAGCTCCTGTTCGGGCGCAACGGCACCATCAATCTGCTGCTCGATGAGACATTCGGCTTCAAGATCCCGTTCATGGAAGGCCTCAACGGTGTCGTCTTCGCGGAGTCCGTGCACTACTTCCCGTTCATTCTGATCAACCTCTCCGCGGCACTGCGCAACATCGACCGCTCCATGGAGGAGGCCGCCCAGAACCTCGGCGCGCAGGGCTTCCGGCTCTTCCGCCGCATCGTCTTCCCGTTGGCATTGCCGGGCTACCTCGCCGGTGCCAGTCTCGTCTTCGTCAAGGTCTTCGACGATCTGGCCACGCCGCTGCTGCTGGACGTCAAGACCATGCTCGCTCCGCAGGCCTATCTGCGCATCACCTCGATCGGCCTCGCCGATCCGATGGGCTACGTGATCTCCGTGGTTCTGATCGTCACCTCGGTGGCGGCCATGGGGCTCTCGGCGTGGGCGATCAAGAACCGCGACTTCGCCACCGTGCAGCGCGGCGGCGGTGGACTGGCGCGCCGGCGCATGAGCCCCTGGCAGACGGCCGCGGCCTACGCCATCGTGACGCTGATCCTGTTCCTCGTCCTGGCGCCGCACATCGGGCTGCTGCTGCTCTCCTTCGCAACCGTGTGGTCGTTCAGTCCCCTGCCCGACGGCTTCACCGTGGCGCATTACGGCCGCGTGTTCGCGGAAGCCGGCATCTTCATCAAGAACACGCTCGTCTACGCGACGCTTGCCGGTCTCATCGACGTCATTCTCGGCGTGGCGATCTCCTACCTGGTCCTGCGTACGACGTTGCGCGGACGCCAGTGGCTCGACTGGATGGCCATGTCGGCGCTCGCCGTGCCGGGCGTCGTGCTCGGCATCGGCTACCTGCGTACGTTCTATGGCGTGAAGCTGCCGGACGGCACCTCGCTCACCTCGCTGTGGATCATCATCGTGCTGGCGCTGGCGATCCGGCGGCTGCCGTATGCGGTGCGCGCCTGCTACGCGGGGCTGCAGCAGATCTCCGTCTCGCTCGAGGAGGCCGCGGAAAACCTGGGGGCCTCCAAGTACCGCACGGTCAAGCGCATCGTCATGCCGCTACTGATGGGCGGCATCTTGGCGGGCTTCGTCACGAGCTTCGCGACCAGCGCCGTCGAGCTGTCGGCGACGCTCATGCTCGTACAGAACAACTCGGACGCGCCCCTCGCCTACGGGCTCTACGTCTACATGCAATCGGCGGCGGGACGCGGCCCCGGTGCGGCGCTCGGCGTCATCGCGGTGCTGCTGGTGGCGGCCTGCTCGCTGCTGTCCCACTGGATCATCGAGCGCAATGCCAGGCAGCGTCGCGCCGGCCTCGACTAGAAGAAGACGGGAGACACTTTGGTGACGCAAGCCAGGGGCGTGAGCATCGACATTCGCGACGTCAATCTGTCGTTCGGGCGGAACCATGTCCTCAAGGACGTCTCGCTGGCAATCAAGCCCGGCGAGTTCTTCGCGTTCCTCGGCCCCTCCGGCTGCGGCAAGACGACGTTGCTCCGCCTGATCGCCGGCTTCAACCAGAGCCAGAGCGGCCACGTGCGGCTGGACGACACAGACATCAGCCGCCTGCCGCCGTGGAAGCGCGACGTCGGCATGGTGTTCCAGAGCTATGCGCTCTGGCCGCACATGACGGTCGCGCGCAACGTGGCGTTCGGGCTCGAGGAGCGGCGTCAGGACCGCGCCACGATCGACCGCACGGTCGCCGAGGTTCTGGCCCTGGTCGGGCTGTCGGAGCTGGCCAGGCGCTATCCCTCGCAACTCTCCGGCGGCCAGCAGCAGCGCGTGGCGCTGGCGCGGACACTGGCCATCCACCCCAAGGTCCTGCTGCTCGACGAGCCCCTCTCCAACCTCGACGCCAAGATGCGCGAGCAGGTGCGCCGCGAGATCCGCGACTTGCAGCAGCGCCTCGGCTTGACGACTGTCTTCGTCACGCACGACCAGGAGGAGGCCAACGCCATCTGCGATCGCATCGCGGTAATGAGCCAGGGCGCCATCCAGCAGGTCGGCAGCCCGATGGAGCTCTACGAGCATCCCCGCAACCTGTTCGTGGCGAGCTTCATCGGCAGCGCCAACATTCTGAAGGGGCGCGTCGTCGGCGAGGGCGGCTCGCGCGCCTTCGAGGTGGAGGGTGGGGCCCGCCTGCCCATCGCCCCCACGCAGGACGTGCCCGCGGGGGCGCGGCTGGTCTTCCGTCCCCAGCATGCGTCGCTCGGCTCTGCCGGCGGCAGCGGCCTGGCCGGCGCCGTCACCCAGCGCGAGTTCCTCGGCGCCACAGTGCGCTACAACGTCCGCATCGGTGCGTCCGATATTCTGATCGACGTGCCCTTTTCCGACAGCAGTGCACTGCGTGAGGTCGGTTCGGCCGTCTCGGTCGAGATCCCGCTCGGGCGCGCACGCTTCCTGACGGACTGAGGCCGGCCGCTGGACGCCCCGCGCCCCTCAACTGCTGACCCGCCGCTCTCACGACGACGGCGCGACGTGCTGGTCCGGGCGAGGCTGCAAGCGAAAGGTCAACAGCGTCGGCACGAGCAGACCTGCCACCGTTCGCGCGTTCGTAAAGCAGGCCTGTGAGTACCAGCCGGCCTCGCCCATGACGTTGAGCGCACCGAGATTGTGGCCGCCATGACGGATGGGAACGTTCATGATCGACGTGATACCCAGGGCAAAGAGGCTTTCAGCGTCCTTGTACGCGTGCGCTACCGCATTACGGTCGCGAGCGACGTAGATCTCCCCCCGCGCAAGCACCGCCTGATTGTGCGGGTAGTCGGCAAGCCGCTTGCGCCCGCCCGGCGCGTGGCTGCCCTGGTTGGTCGAATGGATCCGCTCGACCTCGGCTGTCTCGTCGATGTAGCGGAACACCGAGAGCTGCCGGAAGCGCAGGGTCTTCTGCGCCAGCGCCTCCACCGCGCGGAACACTTGCAGCGGTTCCCCGGCCTCGGCGGCAATGGCCATGACGGCGGCGACATCGCCAACCTCGAGCATGTGTGCGGCGGGATCGGGCACGGCTTGAGCCTCCATGAGCACGGCGATACAGCGCCCAGGATGCCGAATGCCGGTGTCATCTGGCAAGGTGCCCGCGCGATCACCGGCAGCAGCGACGCGCCCGCGCGCCCTGCGCCGCTGCCCCCTGGCGATCCCGGCAGGACTTGAACCTGCAACCCCCTGCTTAGAAGGCAGGTGCTCTATCCGGTTGAGCTACGGGACCATAAGGGACCGGTGCCGCCCGCGCCGGCCTGCGGATCAGTGGGTCCACGAGCCGATACGGCCGAACTTGAAATTATCTGCATACGACTTGGCGACAGCGCGGCGCGGCTTCGGATCGACGACACGGTAGGCGATGCCGTTCCGCTCGGCGTAGGCGACCGCCTGCTCCTTGCTCTCGAAGGTCAGGCGGATCTGGGCACGCATGTCGCGCGAGCTGGTCCAGCCCATCAGCGGGTCGATCTCGCGCGCCGATTCCGGCTCGAACTCCAGCACCCAGTCCTTGGTCCGCCCGAGCCCGGACTGCATGGCCGTCTTGGCCGGCCTGTAGATGCGCGCTGCCATCGCCGCCCCCGTCTTGCTCCGTCGTCCGCCCGCAGCCGGCGTCGACATGCGTCTGCTCGCCTCCACATAGGCCGTCGACGGCGAGAAATCAACGCGGAACACGGCCGTCACGGCCTCGTGGACTACCCTGCCGGGCAACGCGACGCAAGCAGACCTATGAAGCGTCGCACGGCGCTGGCGAGATCACCGTCGTTCTCCACGCGCTCCCTGGCGACATCCTCGGGACACGGCACGCCCGCCGCGCGGACGAGCCGGCCCTCGAGCTCCGCCTCGCTCTCGCGTCCCCGGGCCATCAGCCGCTGGCGCAGAATATCGACGCCAGCCGCGATCTCGATGACCAGCAGCCCCGGCCAGCGCTCCGCCGCCGCCGCCACCACCGAACGGGACGCATTGACGACAACCATGCGGCCACGCTCCAGATCCTCGGCCACGGCGGCCGGAATGCCATAGGCATGACCGTTGGCCTCCCACCAGAGCAGAAAGCCGCCGGCGTCGGCAAGACTGGCGAAGGCGCGGCGATTGACCGGCACATGGTCTTCGCCGAGGCTTTCGGCGCGCGTGATGACGCGGCTCGGAAAGACGATGTCGCGATTCCCCGCGAAATGCCGGCGCGCCGCGGCGATCAGCGTGTCCTTGCCGGCTCCGCTCGGCCCCACGACGAGCACGAGCGCGCCCGATCTGGTCGCCGCCGCCACGGCCGCCTTCTGCTTCGTCCTGCGCTTAGGCACGTATCAGGCTCTCGCCCCCTGTCTTCCTCGGCCGTCGTTGCGGTCCGGCCGGCTCGCGCGCACTGCAACGCACCATGCCCGCGCGAAAGTGACGGAGCGTCCGGCTGCCGGCAAGCCGAAATCGTCGCTCATCCCGCGGCGGGTCCGCCACGAGCATAACGTGCCAAACGCTCCGACAGGCTGCCGGTGTGCAACTCGAAGAGATGATTGTCGTGGTCGTGGAAGTAGATGGAGCGCCCCTCACCCTCAACGCGTGGTCGCGGCGGCAGCACGTCGAGACCGAGCTCACCGATCCGCGCGAGGCAACGCTCGAAATCCGCGTCGCGGATCTTGAAGGCAATATGGTTGTAGCTCCGCTCAGGCAGAGTCTCCCCCTCGATGACCGCGATCCACAGCCCGGCGACGTCGTAGAAGCGCTCGCGACCGACGGAAAAGGGCGTGTCGCCGCTGTCGTAGATGCGCCGCCCGCCGAGCAGGGACACGACGATCTCCTCCATGCGGCCGAGATCGCGCACGATGAACGTCATGTGGCTCAGCCCCTCGATCATCTGCATGCCCTCCTGGCAGCGCCAATCGCCCCTGGCTGGCCGAGCGCTACCAGCCGGCTCCGGCGGAAAAGCGGCGCCGGATTGCGAGACCCGGCCGCGCTCTACCCGCCCGGCGATGCCGTCAGGCCGGCCGCTCGCTGGTGATGACGGAGAACCCATCCGGCGTCCTGCGCGTCGTCGGTGGCGCGGGCGCGTCGGTCAGCAGCAGCGTGGTGCCCGGGTGGAACGAGCGCGCGATCGCCAAGGCTCGCCCCTTGTCGCGGAAGACGATGCGCTTCATGGCGGCGTCGCCCTGCCACTTCACCACATGCGCATCCTTGCGCGACTTGCCGATCCCGAACGCCAGCCAGGCGAGACCGCTACCGTCGGCGGCCGGTCCGACGAGCGAATAGACATGCGTCCCGATGGACCGTGACGGATTGACGAAACCGACGGGATAGGCGCCCTCGAGTACGCCGTCCCGCGTCACGTAGGCCTTGCGATCGGCCCGCGAGATGACGACCGATGCAACGGGATAGTGCACCTCCGCATCCCAGGGACCGTGCGGCTTCTTCTTGCCCACGTGCCCCGCGAGCGTCCGCGCCTCGGCATCGGCCACGCCCGGCAGCAGGATGCCGGGATGCACGACGCTTGCCGGCTGCGTGCGCTCGTCGGCGATGATGACGACGGTGCCGAGATGCGTGACCTCGTAGAGCAGCGCCGAGAACTTCATCGGCAGCCGTATGCAGCCGTGGGAGGCCGGGTAGCCCGGCAGGTTGCCG
>JAGRKR010000049.1 GCA_020442225.1 Hyphomicrobiaceae bacterium
GAGCTACGAGAAGATCCGCGACGTCATCGAGCACCGTATGTTCTCGCAGGTCGAGGATCTGTTGCCGGTCATCTCGTTCGGCGCCAAGAAGGACAGCCACGCCGAGCGCAAGCACCACGACTTCGTCGACCGCATGGTCAATCGCGGCTACACGCCGCTCCAGGTGCGCCGCCTGGTCGAATGGTACATGCGCGTGAAGAAGTCGAGCTGAGGGCGGCCGCCGCAAGCGTCGGCGTCCCCCGCGACAGGATGAGGCGATCCTGCCCTCTGCCGGCCGCGAGGCGGCAGGGTGCCGGTCGCTGAAGGCGCACGCCCAGCACAGGAGTGTGGATTCGCACGATGCACGTCGTCGACCGCCGTCTGAACCCGAAGTCCAAGAGCCTCGGCAACCGCCAACGCTTCATGCGCCGCGCCAAGGCGGAGATTCGCGAGGCGGTGCGCGAGGCGGTCCGCAAACGCAAGGTGACCGAGGTCGAGGGCGGCGCCGAGGTGCGGATCCGCTCGAAGAGTCTCAGGGAGCCGTCGTTCGGGCTGAGCCGGCAGACCGGCACGCGCGATTTCGTGCTGCCGGGCAACCAGGACTTCGCCGTCGGCGACGTGATCCGCAAGCCGGAAAGCGGTGGTGGCGGCAGGGGCTCCAAAGGCAGTCCGGACGGCTCGGGTGAGGATGATTTCGTCTTCGAGCTGACGCGCGAGGATGGCCTCGATCTGTTCTTCGAGGATCTGGCGCTGCCGAACCTCGTCAAGGCGAAGCTGAAGAGCATGCGCACGCCCTTGATGGCGCGTGCCGGCTACACGACCGACGGCCCACCCGCCAAGCTCAATCGCCTGCGCACCATGCGCAACAGTCTGGCCCGGCGCATCGCGCTGCGGCGGCCGAGCACGGCGGAGATCGCCCGTCTGGAGGCGGAGTTTGCCGAGGCGGAGAAGGACCCTGCGTTCGATCCCAAGCGCTTGGAGGAGCTGGCTGGGCGCCTGCGCCATCTCAGGATGCTGCGCCGCCGCGTCGCCTACGTCGATCCGCTCGATCTCCAGTACAACCGATTCGAGCGCGTGCCCAAGCCGACCACGCAGGCCGTCATGTTCTGCCTGATGGACGTCTCGGCATCCATGACACAGGAGCTCAAGGACCTCGCCAAGCAGTTCTTCATGCTGCTCCACGTCTTCCTGACGCGCCACTATCGCGAGGTCGACGTCGTTTTCATCCGTCACACCACGCAGGCGAGCGAGGTGGACGAGGAGACCTTCTTCCGTGGCACCGAGACCGGCGGCACCATCGTCTCGAGCGCCTTCGACGAGATGCTGAAGGTGGTCAAGGACCGCTATCCCGTCTCCGACTGGAACATCTACGCGGCGCAGGCCTCCGACGGTCACAACTTCGACGACGATACCGACCGCTGCGTCGGCATGCTCAGCGGTCAGGTGCTGCCGCTCTGCCAGTACTACGCCTATATCGAGGTTGCCCACGAGGACTACGGCGGCGGGCCGGAGAGCGTCGTCTGGTCGGGCTACCGCGACCTGCACGGCATGCACTCCCAGTTCGCCATGCGCAAGGTCTCGACGCCCAGTGAGATCTACCCCGTGTTCCGCGAGCTGTTCGCCACCTCGAACAGGCTCGAGCGCTAATTCCGGCCAGGCAGCGGAGCAGAGCTGAGGCATGTCAAAGTCCCGCAAGACGCGATCGAGCAAGCCTCTCTTCGAAGGGGCGGAGTGGAGCTTCGATCTCGTCAAGAGAGTCTACGATGCGGTCGAGGAGATCGGCATCGGCGAGCTCGGCCTCGACGTCTATCCCAACCAGATCGAGGTGATCACGGCCGAGCAGATGCTCGACGCCTACGCCTCCATCGGCATGCCGCACATGTACCGGCACTGGTCATTCGGCAAGCACTTCGCCCGCGAGGACATGCTCTATCGCAAGGGCGCCCGGGCTCTCGCCTACGAGATCGTCATCAACTCCAACCCCTGCATCAGCTACATCATGGAAGAGAATTCCATGACGATGCAGACCCTTGTGATCGCCCACGCTGCATTCGGCCACAACCATTTCTTCAAGAACAACTATCTGTTCCGCCAGTGGACAGACGCCGAGTCGATCCTCGACTATCTCGCGTTCGCGAAGAACTTCGTGGCCCAATGCGAGGAGCGCTACGGTGTCGAGGCCGTGGAGGCGGTGCTGGACGCCGCGCACGCGCTCATGAACCAGGGTGTCAGCCGCTATCCCGCCCATCGCCGGGGCCGCTCCCTGGAGCGCGAGCTCAGCCGTGAGCTTGCCCGGCGCGCGCACGAGGAGGCCACCTACAACGATCTCTGGCGGACCCTGCCGCGACAGCCGGCGGAGGAACCCCCCGGCACGTCGGGCGACGCCGCCAGCAAGCGCGAGAACCAGATGCTCGGGCTGCCCGAAGAGAACCTGCTCTATTTCCTCGAGAAGAACGCGCCGAAGCTCGAGCTCTGGCAGCGTGAGCTGCTGCGCATCGTTCGCATGCTCGCGCAGTATTTCTATCCGCAGCGCCAGACCAAGATGATGAACGAAGGCTGCGCCACCTTCGTCCACTACGAGATCATGAACCGGCTCTACGAGAAGGGGCTGCTGAGCGAGGGCTCCATGCTGGAGTTCCTGCACAGCCATTCGTCGGTGGTGTTCCAGCCGCGATTCGATCAGTCCTTCTTCTCCGGTCTCAACCCTTACGCGCTCGGCTTCGCGATCATGCGCGACATCAAGCGTATCGCCGAGGAGCCGACGGCGGAGGATCGCGACTGGTTCCCCGATCTCGCCGGCAGTGGCGACGCCATGGCGGCGCTCAGGACGGCGTGGGCCGAGTTCCGCGACGACAGCTGCATCCTGCAGTACATGAGCCCGAAGGTCATGCGCGAGTTCCGCCTGTTCGAGGTCCACGACGACGCCGGCGCCCCTGTGGCCGTGGTCAAGGCCATTCACGATGAGGCCGGCTATCGCCGCGTGCGGCGGGCGCTCGCCGCGCATTACGACACGTCCGCGAACGATCCCGATCTGCAGATCATCGACGCAGACCTGTCGGGTGCACGGCGGCTGGTGGTCGCGCATCGCGTGCGCAACGGCGTGATGCTGGAGAAGGACCAGTGCGACCGCACGCTCCTGCATCTCGCGTGTCTGTGGGGGTTCCGCGTCAAGCTCGTCGAGGTCAGTGCAGACAGCGGCAAGACTCTGCGCGAGCACGAGGCGTTGCCGATGCCGTGAGCCGGCTGGCGGCGCTGCGTCCGTCAGGCCTGGGGTGAGCGGTGCCGGGCCAATGCGAACGCGAGGCAGCCGAACAGGCTTGCCAGGCCGAAGGCGGCCATGAACCACGGTTGCCACATGCCCCAACTGAAGGCGCCGATCACCGCAGCGGCGGTGAACAGCGCATAGCCGTACGGCTTGGCGGCTTCCGGCAGTCGCGACAGCTCGCGGAGGATGAGCAGGCCGATTGTGAGGAGGAGGAACGCGCCGATCGCGCCGAGCTCATACCAAGCCTGCATGAAGACGTTGTGGGAATGGCGGCCCGTACGCAAGGGATACGCGTAGCCGTCCGGACGCACGGCGGTCGGGGCGTGTTCCTCGTCCAGCTCCTTGGTGGAGCCGATGCCGACGCCGAGCACGGGCTTCTTGAGGACCTGCTCGGCGGTGTAGCTCCACAGGATGATGCGTGCGCGGCCCGTATCGGGCAGCCAGCGTGCGGTATGCAGATCGTTCGACTTGGCGAGCAGCGCCAGGGGCACCACGAGGAGGGTGGCCGTCAGCCAGCCTGCCGTGACGAGCGCACGACCGGCCTGCACGGAGATCCAAGACAGGGCGAAGACGACAAGGGACAGCAGCAGCGCCAGGAACGACGTCTCGTGCTCGGCGCGGGCGAGCAGCAGCAGCGCGCCGGCGACCAGAATGACGGCGAGCGGCAGCGCCTGTCGCTTCGGGTGCAGCAGCGCCAGCATCGCCAGCGCCGGCCAGAGCATGAGCGTCAAAGCCGCGACGCTGCGATTGAGCAGGTGCGCCCCCACGTGGATCACCCACCCGTCCTTGACGAGGATGTGCTTCGCCGAAGGCTTCAATGCCGGAATGAACGTGGCCAGCAGACGCTTGATCGGCAGGTGCAGGAGAATTTCGACCAGCAGGTAGGCGAGCGCCATGAAGACGACGGCGACCGTGACGCGCGATAGCCGCTCGAGGGTCTGCTCGTGCGAGGCCGCGAGCGCCCGCGCGCCGATGATGGTCGCCAGCGTATAGAGCGCGAAGAGGCCGACCTTTTCGGCGGCTCTCAAGGGAGTCACGGCCCACGTCGCATTGATCGACAGATAGAGCCCGAGCAGCGCCAGCGCGACGAGCAGGGGCGTCAATCCCGCTGCCGTGACGCTGGCGCGCCGGTCCGCCAGTCCTGCGAACGGCAGGGCGGCGAACAGCGGCAACAGAAAGGCGGCGGCGTACGGCGAGACGACGAACAGCGCGGCGATGGCCGCCATGCCCGCCCCCATCAGGCCGAGGTTGGGGTCCGACCTGTCACGCTGTCGTGCGAGGGATGCCATGGATCGTGAATGCCCCGAATCTGCCGAGCGGTCAAACGTAGTCCTAGACTGGCCAACGGCCGCTGCAAAGCCCGCTCACGTGCCCGCGAGGACGCCAATCAATTCCCGCTCAATAGAGCAGATGGCGGCTGCGCAGTTCGCTGAATCGGCGCACCTCGCCTTGCCAGGCTTCGATCATGGCATGCCCATCGCTTCCGCCGTCCACGAACCGGTGAAGCCGCTTGGTGCCCGCGATCTTGTGGAACATGGCGAGATTGGAGATGAGCGGCGCGACCCCCTTCGCCCGCGCTTCCGCCGCCACGGCTGCCAGCACGTGCATGCCGACCTCGAGCGGCGTATAGCGCGCCACGTCGCGCACGACGACGCGCACGCCGGTGACGGCCTGCCCCACGAAGCGCGGGCGCAGCGCCACATTCGGGATCGAGCGGGGCGTGTAGGAGACGGCTTCGAAGTCGATGCCGGGCAGTCCCGCCTTGGCGAGGCGGGTGACCATGCGCGGTGCGTCGAGCCACGGTGCGCCAACCAGCGAGAAGGGCGTCGGCGTGCCGCGCCCCTCGTTGACCTCGGTCTCGCCGACGATGCCGATGCCGGGATAGACGAGTGCCGCCTCGAAGCTCGGAATGTTAGGGCTCGTGGGCACCCACGCGCGCTGCGTCGCCGGCCAGCGCGCGTCACGGGACCAGCCCTGGCACTTGATCACCGACAGGTCGAGGCCAGAGAGCCCGTCGAGCCACCCCTCGGCCTTGATCATGCCCGCGAGCTCGCCGACGGTCATTCCGTGCACGATTGGAATTGGATACTGGCCGACGAACGAGGTCAGCCCGGGCTCGCAGACGAAGCCCGAGACGTAGGTCCCGCCGAGCGGGTTCGGCCGGTCGAGCACGACGAACGGCAAGCGGGCGCGGGCCGCGGCCTGCATCGCCAGACCCATGGTCGAAATGTAGGTGTAGAAGCGCGCGCCGATGTCCTGGATGTCGAAGACGAGGACATCGAGGCCGGCCAGCATGGCGGGCGTCGGACGGCGTGTCGCGCCGTAGAGGCTGTGGACGGGAGCGCGCGTGCGTGGATCGACGCCGTCGCGCACCTTCGCGCCTGCTTCGACCGTGCCGCGAAAGCCGTGCTCCGGCGCGAGGATGGCCGCGAGGCGGACGTTCGGCGCGTCATGCAGGAGGTCGGCCAGGTGACGACCGTGCGCGAGGCCGGTCTGGTTGGTCACGAGGCCGACGCGCTTGCCGCTGAGGGCGGCGAAGCTCGACGCCACGAGCAGCTCCGCGCCAACCAGCGTCACGGGGCCGGGCGGCGTCGGGGGCGTGGCTCGGCTCGGGTGTGTCATGCCAGGCCCTTCCGGACGGGTCTCTGAGCGAGCCCGATGCGCGTTGCGGTCACGGCGTCCAATTCGGGGACGCCAACTCGAAACCGGTGAACTCGAACCCGGGCGCCACCGTACAGCCGACGAGTGTCCAGGCGCCGCAACTTCGAGCGGACTGCCATGTCCCCGCAGGGACGACGACTTGCGGCGTCTCGCCGGCCAGCACGTTGCCGCCGAGGCGCTGGCGCGTGACGTGGCCGGCAGCCGGGGATTGGCTCAGCTCCAGCGGTGCACCGGCGTGCCAATGCCAGACCTCGGCTGCGTCGACGCGATGCCAGTGGGAGACCTCCCCCGCCTGCAGGAGATAGAGGATGGCCGTCGAGGCGGCCCGGCCCGGCCGCGAGGAGTCGCGAAAGGTCTCGCGGTAGTGCCCACCCTCCGGATGCGGCTCCAGGCCAAGGACCGTGATGACGTCTGCGGCTGCCGGTGCTTCGTCCACGCTTCGATCCTGTTCGCCCGTCTGTGGCCAGCGGCACCTTGCGGCCATCCGTGCGAGCGTCGCCAGTGCAGGCCGACGGGTCAAGAGCGTGATTGGTCGCGTTCGCCATCCGCCTGCGTGGATCAGCGTTCAGCCTTGGGGCTGTGCGTGCAAAATGCGGAAAGAAGTGGTGCCAGGGGCGGAATCTATTATAACCAGTAACGCAATGCAATATAATGCGTTTACGCAAGGACAATTTGGTCTATACCCCGATTTATACCCTAAAATGCAACCATACCGATGGTTCGACTCCTAAGCGGCTACCATGGGTTGTTCAGCTATGTTCTTCTGCGCGCCGGTGAAGCCCGAAAACTCCCCTGTAGACGACCAAGAGAGGTTCTGTGGCGCGTTGGCAATAGACAGGTGCCGTCACTCTGCCTCAGTTGGAACAACGCCGTTGACGCCTACTCTACCCCTGGAAGTCTGCCTGACAATCAGATTGGAAGGGGCACATAGCTGAACGTGCATTGTAAGGTGCTGGCAAACCACGATATTTGATCCGCCCCGC
>JAGRKR010000050.1:0-5100 GCA_020442225.1 Hyphomicrobiaceae bacterium
GGCGTCCTCGAGGTCGAGGATGACCACGTCGGCAGGCAGCGTCCGCGCCTTCTCCAGCGCACGCGCATTGGACCCCGGCATGTAGAGGGCGCTGCGACGCGGTCGGCTCGCCTGCATGGCTGTCTCCCTGGCTCCAGAATGAGACACCGCGCCGGGCACCCTGCATGGCGTGCCGAGGTGCGGTGCCGAAGTCCCGTGGCGAAGGCCGGCGGCTCGGCTATGATCGGCTTCGGACGTTCCGTCCCTAATAAGCGCGCGCCGCGCCACAGGCCAGTGGCAATCTGTCCCGGCCGTGTCGCTCAAGTCCCGAGCAGGAGCACATGGCCAGGGTTCTCGCGGTGTCATCGATGGTCGTGCGCGGCCATGTCGGCAATGCCGCTGCGGTGCCGGTGCTGCAGTGTCTGGGCCACGAGGTCTGGTCCCTGCCGACCGTCGTCCTGTCCAATCATCCCGGGCATCGCAGGGTCGGGGGTGTCCAGATGGATGCCGGCAAGCTCGAGGATATGATCGAGGCGCTGGGCGAAAGCGGGTGGCTCGACGAGCTGGACGCCGTCCTGACCGGCTATCTGCCGAGCGCTGCCCATGTTCTCCTGGCGGCGCGTCTCGTGCGACGGCTGAAGGCGTCGTCGCCCCGTCTCCTGTATCTCTGTGATCCCGCCCTCGGCGACGACCCGAAGGGTGTCTATGTCGCAGCAGAGGCGGCGGCGGCCATTCGTGACGAGTTGATCGGCCTCGCCGACATCACCACACCGAACCGCTTCGAGCTGGCCTGGCTCGCCGGCGTGGCGGTCGCGGACGTGCCGGGGGCGATTGCGGCCGCCGCCGCGCTCGGCTGTGCTGAGGTGCTGGTCACGTCCGTGCCGGATCTCCGGACGGCGCGCCTCGTCAATGTTCTCGCGACCCCGGATCGGCAGCGGTCCTGTCCGGTGCCCGCGCATCCGTCGGTGCCGCACGGCACGGGCGACATGCTGGCGGCGCTCTACCTCGGCCACAGGCTCGCAGGCCGGGGGATCGAGGCGGCGCTCGGCCGCACCGTCGCTGGCGTGCGCGCCGTCGTCGAGGCGAGTGTCGGGCGCGACGAGCTGGCGCTTGTCGCCGCACTCGGGGCGCTGGCCGACATGGCGCCGGATGCCGTCGATGGTGAGTGATCGCGACGTCTCGGGTGCCACCTGGGTCGCCGGGGTCGACGGTTGCCGCGCAGGGTGGCTGGTGGTCCTGTTGCCGCTGGCTCCTCGCGTGATGCCGCACGTCCGCCTGGCCGGCTGTTTCGAGGAGGTGCTGTCGCTCGCGGAGGCGCCCTGCCGCATCGCCGTGGATATCCCGATCGGCTTGCCGGTGGTCGGCGAGCGGGGCGGGCGGGCCTGCGACCGGGAGGCGCGGAGCCGGCTCGGTGCGCGCCAGTCCTCGGTGTTCGCTGTTCCTTCGCGGGCCGCAGTCATGGAGGGCGATTACGCGCGGGCCTCGGCGGTCGCGCTGGCCACCTCCGATCCGCCCCGCAAGGTGTCGAAGCAGTGCTTCAACCTGTTTGCGAAGATTCGTGAGGTCGATGCCCTGCTGACGCCCGAGCGGCAAGGGTGGATCGTCGAGTGCCATCCCGAGGCGGCGTTCTGGGCGATGGCCGGCGGCACGCCGCTGTCGGAGCCCAAGAAGGTCACCTCGCGCCCGTACGAGCCGGGTCTCGCCCTGCGTCGCGGCCTGTTGCGTGCCGTGGGCATCGAGACGTCGGAGATGGTGGGCTTGGCCGACCTCCCAATCGGCGGCGTCGGCCCCGACGACATCCTGGACGCGGCCGCCTGCGCCTGGACGGCGCGCCGCCTGCTGGCCGGCGTGGCGCAGTGCTTTCCCGTGCGGCCGCCCATCGACGCGCGCGGCCTCAGAATGGAGATCTGGGCCTGAGAGCCGGCGGGGCTTGCCGGCTGCGGCGTATACCAGCCGTCGAAGACTTGTCGCCCCCCTTCACGCCTAGACGAAGCCGATGCTCGAGGAGCCGCCTTCCGGCTTGCCACGGCTGATATCGGACAGGAGACCGATGATCTGCTGGGGATTGTCGAGATAGCCGAGCACGTCGGCCTGCTTGCGCGCCTGGGCGAAGTCGCCGGGCGTGAGGTTGGCGAAAGCGAGGCCCTCGGCCGGGACGCGCGGCATGGCGAAGAAGACCTGATAAGCCTTCTTCAGTGCGATCTTGTCCATGAACTCGAACCGGACGTGGAAAGTGAAGCGGCGCAGCGAGGCCTGATCGAGCCGATCCATCAGGTTGGTCGTGAAGCAGACGGGGAAAGGGTGTTCCTCCATCTGCGTCAGCATCTCGTTGACCTGTGTCACCTCCCACGACCGCACGGCGTCGCGGCGGTCGAAGAGCAGCGAATCGGCCTCGTCGAAGATGAGCAGGGAGCCGGCGGTGCGCGCCTCCTCGAACGCATCGGCGATGTTGCGCTCGGACTGGCCGACGTAGGGCCCGAGGATGTCGGAGGCGCGGATCATCAGCACTTCGAGGCCCAGCCGGCGGGCGATATGGCGCGCGAACGCCGACTTGCCGGTGCCCGGCGGGCCCGACAGGCACAGCGAGAAGGCGCGACTGCTGCCGGTCACGAGCTGCTCGGCGAGTGCGATGAGGTCGCGGCTGGCGCAGGTGAGCGCGGGATCGAAGTCGGGGATGACCCCCGGTCGGCGCGCCGCCACGCCGGAGACCGCCCTGACGATGCCCTGTGCCGCACGCTCGACGGCCTCGGCGCCGCCGCCTGCGAACTTGGCCGCTCTGAGCGCGTTTTCGAGGATTGCGGGCGTGGCGTCGAGCCGGCGCGCCAGCGTGTCCATCTCGTCGTCCGTGAACGACAGCCCGACGCGTGTGACGAGGCGCTCCAGAATGCGCCGGCGCTGGGCGGCCGGCGGACGTCTCAGCTCGATGGCCAGCGTCATGCGCCTGAGCAGAGCGGGATCGATGTTGCCGAGCTCGTTCGAGGTCCAGATGACCGGCACGGCGTTCGTCTCGAGCAGGCGATTGAGATACACCTTCGAGCCGCCGCGGCGGATCAGATGCACCGCCACGTCCTCCATCTCGTCGAAGAGAAGCGCGGTCTTACCCGAGCCGGCCAGGAGCCGCAGCGAGAATACGAGGTCGGAAAGGCGCTCGCCGCGGTTCGATTCCGCACTGTGGGCGACGTCCTCGCCGGTGGCGAAGAGGTCGAGCCCCGCAGCCCCTGCGACGACCTTGGCGAGCTCGGTCTTGCCCGATCCTGGCGGGCCATAGATGAGGATGTTGACGCCCGCGGCGCTTTCACGCCCGGCGCCCGCGAGGACACCGGCGATAAGGTCTCGGTCGACCGCGACGTGCTCGTAGTCCGACATGCTGACGCCCGAGCGGAGGGGCGCGCCCAGCAGCACGTTACGCATCTCGTCGAACGACTCGTACTCGTTGTCGAGGCAGGTGTTCAGCCGAAACGGAATGGAAAACCGTCCGGAGTGTCCGGCGATGTACTCCTCGTCGTTGATCTGCAGGAGGCCGCTGGCCAGGAGCTCGCCGGTCGGCGAGATCAGGCTGTTGACCACCCGCGGCTGCTCGCCAACCATCAGGGCCAGCGCGCGGGAGGCCGGCCCCGCCGCTTCCACGATGGTGTTGGAGAGGAACAGAACCTGCTCGTAGCGCGAGCAGCAGGCCACCAGTCCGATGATCTTCCAGCTCGCATGCGGGAGGCCAAGCGCATCCACCAGCAACTGCACGTTGGTGGCGAGCGGCTCTGGCCGTGGCGTCTCCACCGCGGCCTGCTCGAGCATGGCCAGGATCTCGCGCCGCGCCGACTGCAGCACGTGCTCGAATTCGGTCGCCCTGTAGCCCGACGAGTAGATATTGGCGATGGCATCGACGATCGCCGAGGGGAGCGGCAGGTTGAGCACCTCGGTTCGCTCGTTGAGCCAGAACAGCACCTGCCGGGCGGCCCGCAGCGGCAGGCCCGGACTTTCGAGGACACGCACGAGATAGCGCGCCACGAGACCGCGCTCGACATCGGAAATCGACATTGTGCTTTGTTCCGGGCGGCGACCGAATGGCCAGCTGAGACCGATCATGTCGCAACCCTACACTACTGCCGTTTCACAGTGTAGATCTGCGGTCTGATCGTACTCGGCATCGGCGAAAACGCGCGGTATGCGCGGAAAGGGGCGCCGATGTGGCGGAACCAGGTTGAAATATGGTCGTTCCGCTCCAAGTATGTGCCGGATGACCAAAGGGGGAAGACCGACGATGGCCTCGACGATCAAGAAGGTGCGCCAGGGCGCGATCGACTTCATCAACCACGAGGCCTCCGGCGGCATCATCCTGATGATGGCCGCGGCGGTAGCGCTAGTTCTCGCCAACACGCCGCTCGCCTATCTCTACGATGGCCTTCTGTCGACGCCCGTCAGCATCCGCGTCGGCCAGCTTGCCATCGACAAGGCCCTGCTGCTCTGGATCAACGATGGTCTGATGGCCATCTTCTTCTTTCTCGTCGGCCTCGAGATCAAGCGCGAGGTGCTCGAGGGGGAGCTCTCCACGTTCGATCAGGCGGTTCTGCCGGTCATCGCAGCCGTGGGCGGCATGCTCATGCCGGCCCTGATCTATGTGGCCTTCAACTACCAGGATGCCAAGGCGCTGAAGGGATGGGCCATCCCGGCCGCGACGGACATCGCTTTTGCCGTCGGCGTGCTGGCCCTGCTCGGCAATCGTGTGCCGTCGTCGCTCAAGATCTTTCTGCTGGCGCTGGCGATCATAGACGACCTCGGCGCCATTGTCATTATCGCGCTGTTCTACACGTCAAGCCTGTCGGTGATGTCCCTCGGGCTGGCGGCGCTCGGCATGCTGGCGCTCTTCGTCCTGAACATGCGGGGGGTGAACAGGGTCGCCGCCTACGTGATCATCGGCGTGTTCATCTGGGTCTGCGTCCTGAAGTCGGGCGTTCACGCCACCCTTGCCGGTGTCGCCGTCGCACTGGCCGTGCCGTTGCGCACCAGCGATCCCGAGGCGACGCCCCTGTTGACCCGTCTCGAGGAAGCGCTGCATCCGTGGGTGGCGTTCGGCGTTCTACCCGTCTTCGCCTTCGCCAATGCGGGCGTCGCGCTTGGAGGCCT
>JAGRKR010000050.1:5187-5549 GCA_020442225.1 Hyphomicrobiaceae bacterium
GCCTGCATGATCGGTCTGGCGCGCCTGCCTGCCGGGCTGAACTGGACGAAGGTCTACGGCGTCTCGCTGCTCGCTGGCATCGGCTTCACGATGAGCTTGTTCATCGGAACGCTGGCCTTCGACAGCGCAGAGGCGGCACGGGCCATCAGGATCGGCGTCATCGTGGGCTCGCTCCTGTCGGCATTTGCAGGCTATCTACTGTTGAGACTGGCGCTGCCGGCGGTCGCGAACGCCCAAGGCAGTGGCAAGGCGGCATGAGATGACTGAGGTGAGGCAATGAGCTATTTCCCCGAAGAGCTGGCGGATCGCTATCGGCGCTTCAAATACCGTCACTTTGCGCCCAACCAGGACCAGTACGAGCA
>JAGRKR010000050.1:5628-7483 GCA_020442225.1 Hyphomicrobiaceae bacterium
GCGATGCCCGGCGAGTTGTTCGTGGTGCGCAACGTTGCCAATCTCGTGCCTCCGTACGAGACCCAGGGCCGCTATCACGGCGTCAGCGCGGCGCTCGAATTCGCCATCCTCAACCTTCGGGTCAATCACATCGTGATCATGGGGCATTCTGGGTGCGGCGGCATTCGCGCCTCGCTGGAGTCGGAGGCCGCCCGCCAGACCGAGGCGCAATTCATCAGCGGCTGGATGTCGATCCTGGACGAGCGGCGCGAGCGTGTGATGAAGGAGCTGGCAGGCCAGCCGGTGCAGCGCCTCGTGGCGCGCATGGAACTCGAGGGCATCAGGGCCTCCCTGGACAACCTGCGGACCTTCCCGTGCGTGCAGATCCTCGAAGGCAAGGGACGGCTGCACCTGCACGGCGCCTATTTCGACATCGCCTCGGGTACGCTCGAAGTTCTCAACCCGTCCACGGACGCCTACGTCAAGCTCTAGCGCTGTGGCGGACGCCTACAGCAGCGCCGCGAGCGCGTCGTAGGCGGCGGCGCGCTCGGCCTTGGTCATGTGCAGGCCGGCCTTCGTGCGACGCCACATGACGTCGTCGGGCGCGCGGGCCCACTCGTTGCGCCTGAGATAGTCGACCTCGCGGGCAAACAGGCCGCCGCCGAAGGCCGCGCCGAGATCGTCGACGCGGGTGGCGTCGCCGATGATCGTGCGGGAGAGGGTGCCGTGACGGTGGGCGAGTGCCCGAAGGTAGTCGCGCGGTATCCCCGGCCGGTCTCGCGCGAGATCGTCGACGATCGCGGGTAGCCCGCCCTCCGGCAGATCGCCGCCCGGCAGTGGGCGTGTGGCGGTCCAGGCGCCGCGGTCTCCGCCGAGCGCCGGCGCCAGACGGGCCATGGCGGCCTCGGCGAGCTTGCGATAGGTGGTGATCTTGCCGCCATAGACCGCGAGCATCGGCGCGTGCGCGGCCGGCTCGGAAAGCTCCAGCCGGTAGTCGCGCGTGACCTTCGACAGGCTTTCGCTGCCGTCCGCCCCGAGAAGCGGGCGCACGCCGGAAAATGTCCATACGATGTCGGCGGCCGTCGGCGCGGCCTTGAAGAAGCGCCCCACGAGATCCAGCAGATAGCCGGTCTCCTCGGCAGAGATCTCCGCCTGCGCCGGGTCGCCGGAATAGGCCATGTCCGTGGTGCCGATGAGACTGAAGCGTTCCTCGAACGGCAGCACGAAGATCACGCGGCCCTCGGGGCTCTGCAGGAGATAGGCATCCTCGGCTCCCGGCAGGCGCGGCACCACGAGATGGCTGCCCTTGACCAGGGTGACGTGGGTCCGCGGTGCTGTCGCGGCATCGGCGACGTGCGGGACGATCGCGTGCTCCATGACGCGGTCGACCCAGGGGCCGGCGGCGTTGACGAGTGCCCGGGCCTTGACCTGGCGGCGCGCCCCGGCCGTCGTCTCGAGATCCACCAGCCAGCCCCCTTCGGAAGCCGGCCGCGCCGCGACGACCCGTGTGCGCGTCGCGATCTCGGCGCCGAGATCGGCGGCCGAGCGGGCATTGAGGACGACCAGGCGCGCGTCGTCGACCCAGCAGTCCCAATAGGCGAAGCCGTTGCGGAAGTCGGATTTGAGCGGTGCGCCCGCGGGAGCCGAGGCGAGATCGAGCCAACTGGAGCCGGGAATGCGCCGTCGCCGGGCGAGGTTGTCGTAGAGGAGCAGACCGAGCCGGATCAGCCAGACGGGCCTCATTTCAGGGGCGTGGGGGATGATGAAGCGGAGCGGGTAGGCGATGTGCCCGGCAATCGCCAGCAGGGCCTCGCGCTCGGCCAGCGCTTCCCGCACGAGGCGGAACTCGTAATGCTCGAGATAGCGCAGCCCGCCG
>JAGRKR010000499.1:0-588 GCA_020442225.1 Hyphomicrobiaceae bacterium
TGCCGGTCAGATCGAGCGCGGCAACCATCGCCGCCCGCGCCTCGGGACGCAGCGGCGCCGTCGCGTTGTAGTCGAGATAGGTGCGTGCCGTCTTCATGGCCTGTTTCTTACCCGCTGCGGGCCGTGCTGTCTTGACCGCTCCGGGCTCAGATGGTCTTTCCGCGCCCTGCCGGAACCGCTCCGGCAATACGGATTCTTCTGGGGGGCATTCCTGATGGCTGAGCCAGCAATTGTGGTCGATCTCGCGGATGTAAAGCTGCTCGCCGGAAAGAATGCCACGATCGACGTCCTCGTCGACGGAGAGGCGGTCGGGTCGATCCGGTTCGGCGAGCGCACCACCTTCCCCTGCCCGCCCGGCCCGCATCAGGTGCGCGCCGTCGTGCGGACCGTCGTGACGCGGAAATCCAACTCGCTGAAAGTGATCGTTCCTTCCGACGGCGCTTTCAACATCCGCGCGACCTACAGCCGCCTGTGGGGCAATCTGAAACTGCGCAGCGCCTGACAGCGTCCCGGCGTCGCGCCTGGGACCGCCTTACGCGCCGGCCTTCGCCCCGGCTGCGTCCACCAGCGCCGCCATGGCATCGCTGC
>JAGRKR010000499.1:660-3472 GCA_020442225.1 Hyphomicrobiaceae bacterium
GCCGCGATCTCGATCTCCACGCCGACGATGCCCCTGATCATGGCATCGACATAGGCGGCCGGCGCATCGCCGACATGCCACGGCGCGGCGCGGGTATCCTCCTGCGACCGGGTCAGCGCCTCGACCTGTTCGCGCAGCCAGCCGGCATCGTCGATGACCCTGAGGTGTCCGCGCACCTGCACCATGGCGTAGTTCCAGGTCGGCACCACTTTCCCGGTCTCCGCTTTGGTCGCGTACCATGACGGCCTGATGTAGGCCTCGGGCCCCTGGAACACGACCAGCGTCGGCGTCACCGTGTCGGCGTCCCGCCACTGGCGGTTGGCACGCGCGAGGTGGCCGCGGAGCGTGCCCAGCGGACCGGCGGCCGCATCGAGCACGAAGGGAATGGGATTGGCCTCAGGCCCGTCGGCGCCGGCCGTGACCAGTAGCCCCAACGGATGGGCTCGGATCAGCGCGTGCTGGACGGCGAGGTCGTCCTCGCGGTGGTGCGGCGGCTGGTACATGGCGGGCGGGATACCACGCCCGGGGTCGGCGGGCGAGCGGGCGAACCGCAAGGCCGCCGCTAGCGGACAGCAACCTTGATCGGCTTCGACCAGTCGGCGCGAAGATGCGCGGCAATCTGATCGGGGGGAAGCGGCCGGGCGTAAAGGTAGCCCTGCGCCTGCAGGCAATGTTCGGCGCGCAGCACCGCGGCCTGTTCTTCGGTCTCGACGCCCTCGGCGACCGCCGCCATGCCAAGATTTCGGGAAAGCGTGATCATGGCGCGCACGACCTTGAGCGCCCGTTCGCTGCTGCCGAGATCCTGCACGAAGGAGCGGTCGATCTTCATGCGGTCGATGGGGAAGGCCTGCATGGACCAGAGCGACGAATAGCCGGTGCCGAAGTCGTCGAGGGCGAAGCGCACGCCGAGTTCGCTGATCGCGTTCACGAGACTGCGCGTCGCCATCTCGTCGTGCAGGATGGCGGTCTCGGTGATCTCCAGCGTCAGGCGATGCGGGGCAAGACCGCTCTGCTCGAGCGCCTGCCCCACCTTTTCGACGAGGTGACGGTCGCGCAGTTGCAGCGGCGACAGGTTGACCGCGACGCCGATCTCGCGCGGCCAGGACACCGCCTCCTTGCAGGCGCGGTTGAGAACCCAGGTTCCGATCTGGCCAATCAGGCCCTGTTCCTCGGCCAGCATGATGTATTCCGCCGGACGGACGGCGCCGCGTTCCGGGTGCTCCCAGCGCAGCAGCGCCTCGAAGCCGAGCGTGCGCTCGGTCTCCAGGTCGACGATGGGCTGATAGGCGAGCCAGAACTGCTCGGTCTCAAGCGCCTTCTCGATGTCGGCGGCAAGTTCGCGGCGCCGCTGCGCCTGCACCGCCATCCCTTCGGTGAAGATGCGATAGCGGCCGCGGCCATCGGCCTTGGCGCGGTAGAGCGCGATGTCGGCGTTGCGCAGCAGGTCGTCGACCTTGGTCACGCCGTGCGGCGCCAGCGCGATGCCGATCGTCGCGTCGCACGCGATGCCGTGATGCTCGCCGACGTCGAAGGGATCGTCAAAGAGCGAGAGGATGCGCCAGGCAAGGTCGGCGGCCTGTTCGTGGTTCGCACCGTGCTGAAGGATCGCGAATTCGTCGCCGCCGAGGCGGGCAACGACGCCCTGCCCATCGACGGCTGAGCGCAGGCGCTGGCTGACGGCCGCCAGCAGCGCGTCGCCAACCGCATGGCCCAGCGTGTCGTTGACGCTCTTGAACTCGTCGAGGTCGATGAAGTGGAGCGCGACCTCCCGGCCCTGCCGCTGAGCCTCGGTGATGGCGGTCTGCGCCGCGGCATGGAACGCCGCCCGGTTCATCAGGCCGGTCACCGTGTCGCGGAAGGCGAGCCGTCGCAGCTCGAGCTCGGAGCGGGCATTCTCCATCACGATCGCGCAGACATGCAGGCACGCCTCGATGATCTCGCGCTCCGTGTCGTTCACCCCGCGATTGGTGCGGTAGTAGAAGGCGAAGGTGCCGACCACCGTGCCATCGCGGCTCTTGATCGGGCTCGACCAGCAGGCCCGGATCTCCGGAGGCAAGGGCAGGTTCCGGTAGTCCGCCCAGAGCGGATCCTTCTGGATGTCGGTGACCTCGACGGGCTCGCCGCGCCAGGCCGCTGTCCCGCATGACCCGACCTTCGGGCCGATGGGCACGTCCTTGAGGGCACGCATGTAGGCTTCCGGCAGTGACGGACCGGCGACCGGCTGGAGGCAATCCTTGTCGATGGACAGGACGCTGCAGACCACTTCGGGGGCGAGCGCCTCGACCCCGCGGCAGAGGTCGTCCATGGCGGCCGCGATGCCGCGACCGGCGGCGACCATTTCGAGGATCCGGTGCTGGAGCAACAGCAGGTTCGGCTTCACGCAGGTGGCCCCAGGCGTATGGAACGGGTGTCGTCGGCGGAGGCTCTCCGTCTAGCACCCACTTCTTAAAAATCGGCCACTTCGCTTGCGTAAATCCCGGGTCTTCGCATCGCGAAAAGTGCTTATGGTCGGTGCTAGCGCGGGCAACGAACGCCACAACGACGATTACGCTGCCGCCCCTGCCGGTTATCCTTGAAATCGCCCCCCGCCATTGTGATATGAAGTCGCCAACTTGCCGCAACGAGGCGGCAGAACTGGCCATTTTTCCGCCACCGCCCTGTTCTGAGAGCCGGCTCTCTGCCTGCAGGTGGCGTCATTCCGAGGTTGCCGCCCCATGCCCGAAGTCATTTTCACCGGCCCCGCCGGGCGCCTCGAAGGCCGTTTCCAGCCCGCCAAGCGGAAGAACGGGCCGATCGCCATCATCCTGCACCC
>JAGRKR010000500.1:0-594 GCA_020442225.1 Hyphomicrobiaceae bacterium
TGCCTTCACCGGTCTTCATCTCCGCGATGCTGCCCTGGTGCAAGGCCATGCCGCCGATGAGCTGGACGTCGAAATGGCGCTGGCCGAGCGTGCGCTTGGCGGCCTCGCGCACGGTGGCGAAGGCCGGCACCAGCAGCTTCTCGAGCTCGATGCCCTCGGCGAGCTGCGTCCTGAACATCTCCGTGCGGGCCCGCAAGGCCTCGTCCGACAGCTTCTCGAGCTCAGGCTCGAGCGCGTTGATCGCCTCGACGGCCGGACGGAACGTCTTCAAACGGCGATCGTTGGCATTGCCGAAGATCTTGGCGGCAAACGAGCTGATGGAGAGCATTCGTAGGAAATCCTTGAACGCCGTCGCGTTTCAGCGCGGCAAAGCCTGTTGGTCCGTCAACCAGCCGTGCGGCGGCTTGTGCGACCCGCAGGCGTGGGCACGAGGATCGGGGCATGGTCGGGCACGGCAAAAGGCGCAACCCCCGCCACTGCAGCGCGGTGCCGCGGCCGGGGTCTCGAACGCTCAAGAGATAAGGAGCGCACCAAACCTTGTCAACGCGGTTGCCCGCCGCTGCCGAAGGCGGGGCGGAGCCGGAAAGCGCCCCA
>JAGRKR010000500.1:654-1652 GCA_020442225.1 Hyphomicrobiaceae bacterium
CGGTGTCGGCCAGACGTGTCGCGCCTAGTCTTGTCTTGGCAAGTGTCGCCCGCAAGGGTATTTGATGGCGTGCCCTCAGAAGGGGCACGAAGGTTCATTGCCGGCGCGACGGACCGCCGCGCCGTGCCAAGCACCGACAGGGCCAGGTTCAGCCCAAGATCGAGGATCATCCCCGTGACATCATCGAGACGCCTGCTGGCAGCCGTTGGCGCTGCCGTTCTTCTGGTTTCGGCAAGCTTTGCCGCTGTCGCCGAGGAGAAGATCGTGGCGCGCGTGAACGGCAAGGTCATCACCGAGGCCGACATGCGTCTGGCCGAGGCCGAGGTGGGCAACGAGCTCGCACAGTTGCCGCCCAACATGCGCCGGCGTGTTCTCGTCGAGTTCCTGATCGAGAACCAGCTCTTCGCCGATGCCGCCGACAAGGAGAAGCTCAGCGAGCAGGCCGCCTTCGCCGAGCGCATGAAGTATTCGCGCCGCCGGGCGCTGCGTGACGCCTATTTCGAGAAGGTCGTGCAGAAGGCCGTGACCGAGGCCGAGGCCAAGGCACTCTACGACAAGCAGATCGGCTCCGTGAAGGCGCCCGAGGAGGTTCGTGTCCGTCACATTCTGGTGAAGACCGAGGCCGAGGCCAAGGACGTGATCGAGCGGCTGCGTCGCGGCGACGCGTTCGACGCCGTCGCCAAGGAGAAGTCGCTGGACCCGGGCTCGAAGGCGCGCGGCGGTGATCTCGGCTATTTCGCCAAGGGGCAGATGGTCAAGGAATTCGAGGAGACCGCCTTCAAGCTCAAGAAGGACGAGATCTCTGCGCCTGTGAAGACCCAGTTCGGCTTCCACGTGCTGAAGCTCGAGGATCGCCGCACGCGGCCGCTGCCGACGTTCGAGATGCTCAAGGACCGCATCATGGGATCGCTGATTCACCGCAAGGCGCAGGAGGTCATAGCCAAGCTGCGCGAGGGCTCGAAGGTGGAACTCGTCGACGCCGAGTTGAAGAAGGTCGA
>JAGRKR010000501.1:0-3791 GCA_020442225.1 Hyphomicrobiaceae bacterium
TTGTACCAGGAGCGGTCGAACAGGACGATCTCGCCGCCGGCCGGAAGGTGTGGCACGTAGCGCTGGAAGTACCACTGCGACTTCTCCCGGTCGTTGGGAGCCGGCAGGGCGACGACGCGGCAGATGCGCGGGTTGAGACGCTGTGTGATGCGCTTGATGACGCCGCCCTTGCCAGCCGCGTCACGCCCCTCGAACAGCACGACGAGCTTGTACTTGGTATGCTCGACCCAGTGCTGCATCCTGACCAGTTCGGATTGCAGGCGGAACAACTCGTGGAAATAGGTGCGGCGCTCGATCGTTGCGCTCTGTTTGTCCGTGATGTCCCTGAGCTCTTCGGCGAACCGCGTATCGTCGATCTCCATCTCGAGCTCTTCGTCGAAGCTGTCCTCGAGCTCGGCCTCGACCCAGCTTCGCGCCTTCGCCTTCGCCTTTGTCGGTTCCTTCTTCGGCGACCGCTTCCTTGTCATCTGCAACCTCGTTGGCATGGCAATCTTTGACCCACTGCGAGGCTACAAGGCCTGTTTGACAAACGCGATATGCTGGAAGTGTCGCGGTTGGTTCATGGTTGCCGACACCAGCGCCGGGGATTGCCGTTCCCAAGGCGTTCCACTATGACGAAAAGCATGGTCCGGCGCCCCACGCGGCGTGGGGCGGTGGATGGGCTGTCCGAGCGAGTTTGATGGCGTTGGAGATCGAGCGGAAGTTTCGCGTTGCGGGGGACGGCTGGCAGGCGGGCGTCGTGCGTCAGCGGCGCCTGCGTCAAGCCTATCTGTCCGAGAAGGGCACCGTATCCGTTCGCGTCCGCATCGACGAGGACCGTGACGCCACGCTGACGATCAAGGCTGCCGCCGGCGGCATCGAGCGGCACGAGTACGAGTATGCGATCCCGCTCGCAGACGCGGAGGAATTGATCAAGCGGCCCGTCGGCGTCGTCATCGAGAAGACCCGCCACTTCGTGCCGGCCGGCGACGTGACGTGGGAAATCGACGTCTTTGGCGGGCAGAACGCCGGTCTGGTTCTCGCCGAGGTCGAGCTCACGCATGCCGACCAGCCGGTCGAGCGGCCGAACTGGCTCGGCGAGGAGGTGACGGCCGATCGCCGCTTCTACAACGCCGATCTGGCGCGCCGCCCCTTCTCGACCTGGTAGTCAGCGCCGGCTCAGTGCTCGTTCCCGTCAGCGCCCCTGGCTGACGAGATGGCGGAACAACGGGAAATCGAGCGAGCGCCCGAGGCCGCGCCGGAAGCCTTCGAGCCGGATCACGCAGCCGGGCGGCACGTTGGCGAGATTGACCGTCGGACCGAACGCCGCCACGACCTCGCCGAGAATGGCCGGGCAGCGGGTCTGGTCGATCTCGATGTCGATATCCGAAAACCACGGCTCCTTGACGAGCGCCGCCAGCCGGTCAGGCGCCGACTCGCGCAACTGGTCGAGTTCGCCCTGCTCGAGGATCACGTGGGAGGCTCCGGCCGCCTGCACACTCTTCACGATCCTGGCCAGCTCCTCGATCTCCAGCGGCGTCTCCGGGTGCTTGCGTCCGAACTCGTAGACGATCTCGATGCCTGCCTTGCTGAAGCGCTCGATGGACCGCAGGCGCGTATCCTCGTCGAGGGCGGCGTAGTTCTCCGAGATCTCCAGTCCCTTGAGGCCGAGTGACTTCAAGCGGGCGAGCAGACCGTCGAGGTCGTTCTTGAGGTAAGCGTATTCGAAGAGCAGGCCGCCCGCGAAGGTAGGCACGCCGGCCTTCGTGTAGCGCTCGACCACGCCTTTCAGGTAGCTGTCCTTGAGCAGGATGGCGTTCATCGTCCAGATCTTGGCGGCGGAGATGTAGTCGGAGGCCGCGTCGAGCAGGTCGGCGATGCCGCTCTGGCCAGTCCAGCCCATGTAGTCGGGTCCGTAGTCGATGATGACCGTGCGCGACTTGCCGGGGATCGGCGTGGCGATGGTACCGAACATGGCCGGATTGGCCTTCTCGAATTCGAGCATGAGTGTGGTCCTCTTCGGTGCCGTGTTGGTCTGGGAGCGGGGCGGCTGATCTAGAATTGCGCTTCGCGGGCGCGCACCAGCTCCGACACGATGGTATTGACAGGCGCCGGCATGCCGAGCGCGGCGGCCTCGCGCGGAATGGCGCCGTTGATGACGTCGATCTCGGATCGCCGCCGGGCCATGTGATCGAGCAGCATGGACGGGCGCGCGTTCGGGATCTTCTGGCCGAACGCCTTGACGTAGGCCACGGGGTCATCGAAGCCGAGGGCGATGCCCTTGGCGCGCGCCACCTCGAAGCCCTCCGTAACGCAGGCGCTGGCGACAGCCCAGGCGTGCGGGCAGGCCTGCACTTGTCCGACCGTCAGCCCGGTGAGCGCGCATGGCCCGGAATAGGTGACATTGCAGAGCAGCTTCTCCCAGATCATCTTGTGGATGTCGTCGAAGACCAGGACCTTGAAGCCGCCCGACTCCCACGTGCGCTTCACGCTGTCGAGCCGGTCCGTCAGTCCGCCGTTCATCTCGCCGAGGCGTACGAACTCCCAGCCGTTGTGGTGGGCATGGCCGGGCCCCTTCATGGAGGCGCCGAAGCCGCCGACCACGCCGATGAGCACCCGCTCGCGTCCGACGATCCGGCCCACCGTATCGGCGCTGCCGAGGCCGTTCTGGATGGTCAGGATGGGCGCATCGGGCTTGGCCATCGCGGCTGCGGCGGTGGCGGCCGGGGCGATATTGTCGTGCTTGGTGGCGATGATGACGAGATCGGCTGCCGCGACGTCGCCCGCGTCTGTCGTGGCGTTGAGGCGCACGGTACGGTCGCCGCTCGCGCCCTCGACGCGCAGGCCCTTCTCGCGCATCGCCGCGACGTGCTCCTTCCAGACGTCTACGGCCCAGACCTCGTGGCCGGCATTCGCGAGCAGAGCCGCGTAGACCGACCCCATGGCGCCGACGCCGATAATGCCGATTTTCATGCCGTGTCATCCTCCGTCCTGGGTGCGCGCCGCGCCGCGCTGCCTGCACGGCTCTATTGCTCCGCGCCGAGGCTAGACAGTAAGCTGGCATCGAACGGACGGCAACGCATCCGCAGCCGATCCGACCATCAGCATCGAAAGACGAGGAAAATTTCCGACATGGCCAGCTCAGCCGGCATGAATGCCGCTCCCCGCCCGCTCGCCGGCGTCAAGGTGATCGACATCGCGAATTTCCTGGCCGCGCCGATGTGCTCCATGTTTCTCGCCGACTTCGGGGCCGAGGTGATCAAGGTCGAGCGGCCGGAGAAGGGCGACGAGGTCCGCTACTGGGGCCGCAACAAGAACGGCGTCGGCCTCTACTACAAGGTGATCAACCGCAACAAGAAGGCGGTGACCGCCGATCTGCGTACGCCGCTTGGCGTCGAGATCGTCAAGCGGCTGGTCAAGGACGCCGACATCCTCGTCGAGAACTACCGCAAGGGCACGCTCGAGAAGTGGGGTATCGGCCCCGACGTGCTCATGGAGATCAATCCCGGCCTCGTCATCGTCAGGATCACCGGCTTCGGCCAGACGGGCCCCTACAGCGAGCGGCCGGGCTTCGGCACGCTGGCCGAGGCGCTTGCCGGCTTCGTGCACATCAACGGATATCCCGACCGGCCGCCGCTGCTGCCCGGCTTCGGCCTCGCCGACTCGACCACGGGCCTGATGGCCGCTTACCTCGCGTCGGTCGCGCTGCATGAGAAGCGCCGGAGCGGCAAGGGGCAGGTCGTCGACCTCGCCATCTACGAGACGCTCTTCACGCTGCTCGGACCGCAGGCCATCGACTACGACCAGCTCGG
>JAGRKR010000501.1:3840-4690 GCA_020442225.1 Hyphomicrobiaceae bacterium
TACCGCACGCGCGACGACAAGTGGGTGTCGATCGCCGGCAGCGCCCAGTCGATCTTCGAGCGCATGTGCGCTGCTCTCGAGGTGCCGGAGCTCGTGAAGGACCCGCGCTTCGCCGACAACCGGCTGCGACTCGTCAATGCGGCGGCGCTCGATGTCGAGTTGCAGGCCGCGATCGAGAAGATCGATCTCGACGATCTCCTGGCCCGCTTCGAGAAGTTCGAGGCGGCGGTGGCTCCCGTCAATTCCATCGACCAGATCTTCGCTGATCCGCATTTCCAGGCGCGCGAGAACATCAAGACGGTCGGGGATCGTGAGCTCGGCGGCCCCGTGCGCATGCAGAACGTGGTCGGCAACTTCTCGCGCACGCCCGGCGAGATCACGCATGCCGGTCCGATCCTCGGCGAGCACAATCGCGAGATTCTGATCGAGCGTCTGGGCTTTTCCGAAGCCGAGCTGCAAGCGGCGGGCCTGCCGCTCGACGCAGGCAAGGCGTGAGCCGAGCCGGCGCCTCCCGCAGCGACCTTCAAACAGGAGCCGACGCGATGTCCGTCTACCGTACGTTCCTCTTCGCCCCCGGCAATCATCCCCGGCGCGCGGAAAAAGCCCTTTCCCTCGACGCCGACGCGGTGATCCTCGACCTGGAAGACGCCTGCGCGATCTCGGAGAAGGTGGCGACCCGACCAGTCGTCGTCGCGGCGCTGCAGAAGCCCCGGCGCGGCCTCGGCTATGTTCGCGTCAACGCCCCGAGCACCGAGTACTGCTATGGCGATGTCGTCGCTATGGTCCAGGCGGGCGTCGACGGCATCGTGCTGCCCAAGGTCGAAACGGCCGGCGAGCTGCAAACCATCGA
>JAGRKR010000501.1:4895-8969 GCA_020442225.1 Hyphomicrobiaceae bacterium
TATCGCTCGCAGTTCGTGCTGGCCTCGCGCGCGGCCGGCCTGGAGCCGCCGATCGACACGGTCTGGGTCGATCTCAGGGACGCCGAGGGCTTCGCGGCCTCGGCCGCCCTCGTCAAGCGCCTCGGCTTCCAGGGCAAGCTCTGCATCCATCCCGACCAGGTGCCCGTGGTCAACGCCCTCTACACGCCGAGCGAAGCCGAGATCGAGGAGGCCCGCCGCGTCGTGGCGGCCTTTGCCGAAGCCGAGATGCAGGGGCTGGCCTCCATCCAGCTCGACGGCAAATTCATCGATTATCCGATCGTCTACCGGGCCGAGCGTGTCCTTGCGACCGCCGAGCGCATCGCCGGCGCCTGAGTTGCGGCGGCCAGAGTTGAGTTGAAGGGAGTTTTCATGTCCGACTATCCAAAGCCGCATCCGACGGTGAAGCCGCTGCAGGGCATCCGCGTCATCGACGTCTCGAGCTTTCTGGCGGGGCCGTTCTGCTCGACGCAGCTCGCCGAGTTCGGCGCCGAGGTGATCAAGTGCGAGCTGCCGAAGGTGGGCGATGCGCTGCGGAAGTTCGGCACCATCACGGAGTCGGGCGACTCGCTGCCATGGCTCTCGGAATGCCGCAACAAGCAGTCGATCACGCTCGATCTGCGCAAGCCGGAGGGGGCCGCGCTGCTGAAGCGCCTCGTCGCGCAGGCAGACGTGCTCGTCGAGAACTTCCAGCCCGGAACGCTCGAGAAATGGGGTCTCGGGTGGGACGTGCTGAAGCAGCACAACCACAAGCTGGTGATGGTGCGCATCTCGGGCTTCGGCCAGACCGGCCCCTACAGCCCGCGTCCGGGGTTCGGGCGCATCGGTAATGCCTTCGGCGGGCTCTCCTACCTGGCAGGCTTCCCCGATCGTCCGCCCGTCACGCCCGGCTCGGCCACGATCCCCGACTACATGGCCGGACTCTATGGCGCGCTCGGCACGCTGCTGGCACTGCGGGCGCGCGAGCTGACGGGCCGCGGCCAGGTGATCGACATCGGCCTCTACGAGCCGATCTTCCGCATCCTCGACGAGCTCGCGCCCTCCTACCACTACAAGGGCTACGTTCGCGAGCGCATGGGGCCGGGCACCGTCAACGTCGTCCCGCACAGCCACTACCCGACCAAGGACGAGCGCTGGATCGCCATCGCCTGCACGTCGGACAAGATCTTCGCCCGACTGGCCGAGGCCATGGGACACCCGGAGCTGGCCGGTGACGGCAAGTGGGGCACCATCCGCCAGCGCGAGGCGGAGCGCGCCGAGGTGGACGCCTACGTGGCCGCCTGGACGCAACGTTACGATCGCGGCGAGCTGATCAGCTTGTGCGACAAGTTCGACGTGCCCTGCGGGCCGGTCTACTCGGTCGACGAGATCTTCGAGGACCCGCAGTACAAGGCGCGCGGCAACATCGCCTACGTCGACGACGATCGCGTCGGCACGCTGGCCATTCCGCAGGTCTGCCCGCGTCTTACCGACACGCCCGGCAGCATCGAATGGCTGGGCCCGCGGCTCGGCGAGCACAACGCCGAGGTCTTCAAGGGGCTCCTGGGCCTGAGCGACGAGGAGATCGCGGCCTTGCAGGCCAAGGACGTGGTCTAGGCCGCGGAGGGAACCATGCTGCACCTGCCGGAGACGGCGCTGGTCATCGAGGTCGGTCCGCGTGACGGCCTCCAGAGTCTCGCGCGCACCATCGACACCGAGACCAAAGTGCGCATGGTCGATCGGCTGTCGGCAGCCGGCCTGCCGGTCATCGAGGTGACCGGATTCGCGCACCCGCGCGTCATCCCGCAACTCGCCGACGCCGAAGCGGTGCTCGAGCGCATCACGCGGCGGCCGGGCACCATCTACCGTGGCCTCGTGCCGAACGCACGCGGGGCCGAGCGGGCCGCCGGTCGCGTCGACGAGATGCTGGGCCTGATCACGGTCTCCGAGGCCTATCTGGCGAAGAACCAGAACATGACGCGTGCGCAGGCTGTCGCCGAGGCCATCAAGGCCTTCGCGGTGGCCGAGAGCTGCGGCGCGCGCTTCGTGATGGCGCTCGGCATGTCGATGTGGTGCCCCTATGAGGGGCCGATCGCGCCCGAGCGAACGGTGTCGCTGCTGGAGGAATTCCACGCCGCGGGCATGCGACGGTTCTACCTCGCCGGCAGTCTCGGCATGGAGGACCCGCGACAGGTCAACGCGCTGTTCCGTCAGGTCCGCGAGCGGTTCGCCGACATCGAGGTCGGCTATCACGTGCACAACCTGTCGGGCTGCGGCACCGCCAACGTGCTGGCCGCCCTCGACGGTGGCGCGACGTTCATCGAGGGGGCGATCGCCGGGCTTGGCGGCGGCATCATGATGCCGACCACGATGGGAGCGGTCGGCAACCTGGCGACGGAGGACATTGTCGCGCTGCTGTCGTCGATGGGAATCGAGACGGGCGTGAAGCCGGCGGACGTGGCGAGCGCGGCGCGTGACGTGGCCGCCATGCTCGAGATCGAGCCGCGCAGCTTTGCCACCGCGGTCGGCGGTCGCGCCGACGTCATGGCCGCCGCGAAGGCCAATCCGCGCGCGCATCCCGCCTGATGGAGGGGCGCTGATGACCAGTCCACGGGAGCGGCTGCGGCGCACGATGCTGCTGACGCCGGGCTCCGCCCGCGATCGTCTCGCCAAGGCGGCCGCGTCGGACGCGGATTGCATCGTCTTCGACCTGGAGGACGGCGTTGCGCCGGACCGCAAGGCCGCTGCGCGCTCGTTCGTGGCCGAGGCCCTCGAGACGCTGGACTTCGGGCGGCGGGAGCGCCTGGTGCGCATCAATGCCGTGGGGAGCGACGCCTACGCGCTCGACCTCGCGGCTTTGCCGCTGGCGGCGCTCGATGCGCTGTTCGTGCCGAAGGTCGAAAGCGCCGCCGAGATCGAGGCGCTCGCCCACTGGCTCGACGGCGAGGAGCGGCGGCTTGGCCTGGAGCGCCGCCTCGCCCTGGTGGCGACGATCGAGACGGCGCGCGGTCTGTTCGCCGGGCTCGCCATAGCCGATGCCTCGGATCGCCTGGCGGCGCTGTTCTTCGGCTCGGGCGACTACACGGCGCAGACCGGCGCCGCCGTCAGCGAGCGTGGCCTCGCCGTGCCGCGCGCACTCGTGGTGGCGGCAGCCGGTGCGGCGCGCCTCCAGGCGATCGACGCGGCCTACTTCCTGGCCGTGAAGGACGCGGAGGCGACGCGCCAGGACGCCCTGATCGCCCGCGAGATGGGGTTCTCCGGCAAGGTCGTGTTCCACCCGGGGCAGATCGGCGTGTGCAACGACGTCTTCACGCCCACCGCCGATGAGATCGCACAGGCGGAGCGGATCGTGGCCGCGCATGCGCGGGCCGTGGCAAGCGGGGAGGGCGTCGCCTATGTCGACGGCCAGTTCCTGGCGATCGACATCGTGGCCATGGCGGAGCGCACGCTCGCCAAAGCGAAAGCGGCCGGGCGGATCGTATGATCGGCCCGGCCGCTCGTATCTCGCGGAGTCCTGTCTCGGGAGGTCAGGCCTTGGCCTCGCCCTCGGCGGGAACCTCGGCGGCGGTCGCCTCGGCCATCATGTCCTGCGCCTGACGGACCCAGTTGTCGCGCTCGATCCGTCCCTTGAGGCCGAGCGCCTCGTCGACGTTGGCGATGTCCTCGTCCGAAAAGTTGGCGATCTGATCGAACTTGATGACGCCGAGCACGGCGAGGCGGCCGGCGCGCTGGGCCGAGCTCGACCGCGGGAGCCAGGGCTTGTCGGGCTTCGGCGCCAGGTCCTGGCTGAGCATGCCGACGAACGACGAGTAGTCCACCGGCTGGTGGGCCTCGCCCCGCTCGCGTGCCAGGACCGTGAACCCCTGCCGGGCGAGCTCGGCGCACAGGCCGTCGATCGGCAGGAACTGGAGGTGCTGGGGCTGCAGCCAGGGCCCCCAGTAGCGCCCGGCGCGTCGTGCCCACGACCGCTCCGGGTCCGGGACCTCGATGAGCAGGTGACCGCCCGGGGCCAGCGCCGTCCGTGCCGCGGCCAGCTCGGCTCGCGGGTCCCGGGTGTGCTCCAGGTAGTGGTGCATG
>JAGRKR010000502.1 GCA_020442225.1 Hyphomicrobiaceae bacterium
CGCGATTCGACCGGCGTGCGCGGCATCCGGCTGGACGATGGCAACCTGGTGATCTCGATGGCCATCCTGATCCACGTCAATGCCACACCGGCGGAGCGGGCCACCTACTTGAAACAGGCATCCGCGCTGCGGCGGGCTCATGCGGAAGAGGCCGAGGAGGTCGAGGACGCACACGTTGTGGAAGTCGAAGCGGATGCTGAAGACGAGGACGGCACGACCGAGTTGAGTTCCGAGCGTTTCGCCGAACTGTCCGCCAAAGAGCAGTTCGTGCTGACGATTTCGGATCGCGGTTACGGCAAGCGCTCATCGGCCTACGAGTACCGGGTGTCGGGCCGCGGCGGCAAAGGCATCGCCGCGATGGTGGTCAACGACCGCAACGGCCAGCTTGTCGCGGCATTCCCGATCGACGATAGCGATCAGATCATCCTCGTGACCGATGCGGGGCAGCTGATTCGTTGTCCGGTTGACGACGTGCGGATCGCCTCGCGCAACACGCAGGGCGTCCGGGTGTTCCGGACCAGCGGCGAAGAGCGTGTCGTGTCCGTCGAACGCATCTCGGAAGACGAGAGCGAGGATGGAGATGACGCTCCGGAAGCCGGCGAGGGAACTGCGCCCGAGCCACCGCCGTCGGCTGAGTAGGCCTCAACCGGGATCGGGCGCAACGAATTGGACCCGTGCGGGGTATGTTCCCTGGCGGCGATGAAGCGAGGGACTTATGCCTCATATCGGTTTCTACTCCGGCTCGTTCGATCCGGTGACGCACGGGCATACGGATGTCATCGCGCGCTCTCTCAGCCTGGTGGATGAACTGGTGATCGGCATCGGTGTGCACCACGGCAAGGTGCCGATGTTCACGGCAGATGAGCGCATCGCCATGCTCGAGGCGGAAATCGGGGAGTTGGCCGAGAAGCACGGCGTCGAGATCCGCGTCGTCACCTTCGACAACCTGGCTGTGGAGGCGGCGCGCGATAACGGCGCGACCGTGATCATTCGCGGCCTGCGCGACGGCACGGATTTCGACTACGAAATGCAGATGGCGGGCATGAACGGCGAGATGGCACCTGATCTCCAGACCGTTTTTCTGTCCGCCTCGCCCGCGGTCCGGCACATCGCCGCCACCCTGGTGCGCCAGATCGCGGCCATGGGCGGGGACGTACGGCCGTTCGTGACGCCGGACGTCGCTGCGCGTCTCAAGGCGCGCTTTGCCAAGGCGTGACGCGCCGGCGGTCGTGCCGTCCGCGGCGTGAACTCTGCCATCGACGTGTCTTCGCCCGGGCGCGGCGGCTGGGGGGCCGTCCGTTGACACACAGTCTCCCTGCCGTCAGACTTGCGCCTGGTGGCTCGGGGGAGCTTCGCAGTCACGATCCTGTTGCTCACATCGCGAGTGAGCGCCGGAGCCGAGCATTCGGCATCGTGCAACCCTGAGCGGCCGTATCGGTGCATCATCCTTTTCATGGAGTGCGTCATGCGCAAGCTCGTCGTTGCCTTCGCCGTTGTTCTCCTGGCTCTTCTGGCTGCACCGCTTGCAGCCGATCGGGCCGAAGCCGCGTCCGTTCCGCCTGCGTCTGCCCTCGAGCTATTCCAGATCAAGCCCCTCGCCGAGCCGGCGCGCTGCTATCGCCGTTGCTATCGCCGGCTGGTGCGGCGCTGCCATTGGCGGGGTGGCCGCAAGTACTGCGGTCGCTGGCATTCGCGGGGCGTCTACTGCCGCCGCCGCTGCTACTGAGACCGCGACTGTAAGAACTGGCGAGGGATCGGCCGTCCCGGCCGGTCCCTTTGTCGTTGCCGGGGGCGGTCGGGGGAAACGCCGTGGCGTTTGCGCGTTCCGCCGCAATCGTGCTTTATGCACCGCCTGCGCCGTCGCCGAGTGCGCATGGCGCGCATCCGGCGAGCGGATGCGCGACCGGCAACGGCCCGGATGCGACTTGTCCCGCACACGTGTGCGTCGATGGAGGTTCGATGGTGAAGCATGCTCTGAGAAGTTGGGCTCTGGCCCTGGCGCTGCTCTTCGCAGCCGCTCCCGTCCAGGCCGCGAACGATCCGGCCAACACGCTGGTGATGGAGCTCAGGACCGGCAAAGTGGTCATCCAGCTCATGCCGAACCTCGCGCCCAAGCACGTGGCGCGCGTCAAGGAGCTGGTCCGGGCGAAGTTCTATGACGGGATCGTCTTCCACCGCGTCATCGAC
>JAGRKR010000503.1 GCA_020442225.1 Hyphomicrobiaceae bacterium
GTCAGTGCCGCCTGGGCATCGAGGAGCGCGGCGACCCGGCGCGACAGCGACTGGTCGGCACCGGCCGCCACCAGCCGCTGGCCGATGGCGATGGCAATGGCATTGGTGTCGAGCGCCCCCTTCGATGGGAACAGCCACGCGCCGATCTCGTCCTTCTTGCCGATGACCGTCGGAGCGTGGGTCGTGCCGTAGAGGATCTCCTTGATCTGCCCTTCGATCAGGCCGCGCTTCTCCTCGACCACGAGGATGGTTTTCACCCCCTTGGCGAATTCGCGGATCGTCTCCGGCTCGACAGGCCAGGTGCAGGCGAGCTTGAGCAGGCGGATGCCGAAGCGGGCGATGTCCGCCTCGCCGATGCCGAGATCGTCGAGTGCCTGCAGCACGTCGAGATAGCTCTTGCCGGCGGTGGCGATGGCAAGGCGCGGCTCGCGTCCGCCGGTATGAACGATGCGGTCTGGCGCGTTGGTGCGCAGGAAGGCGAGCACCGCGGCCATCTTGTGTTCATGCAGCCGCTCTTCCTGAGCGAGCGGGCTGTCATGGGTGCGGATGTTCAGGCCGTCCGGCGGCAGGCGGAACCCACCCGGCGTCAGCGTCGCCACACGCTCCACCGTGCCGTCGACCGTGGCGGTCGACTCGACTGTGTCCTTGACGCATTTCAGCCCGACCCATGTCCCGGCATAGCGCGACAGGGCGTAGCCGATGAGGCCGAAATCGAGGATTTCCTGAACACCGGCCGGCGACAGGACCGGGATCATCGCATCGACGAAGGCGTATTCGGACTGATGCGCGGTGGTCGAGGACTCGCAGGTGTGGTCGTCGCCCATCAGCGCCAGCACCCCGCCGCGCGGCGAGGTGCCCGCGAGATTGGCATGGCGCAGCGCATCGCCGGCCCGGTCCACCCCCGGCCCCTTGCCGTACCACAGGCCGAAGACCCCGTCGAAACGGCCATCGCCACGCAGTTCCGCCTGCTGGCTGCCCCACATCGCCGTCGCCGCAAGCTCTTCGTTGAGGCCGGGATTGAAGACGATTCCGGCCGGCTGCAACACCTTTGCGGCGCGCCAGAGCTGCTGGTCGAGACTGCCGAGGGGCGAGCCGCGATAGCCGCTCACATAGCCGGCCGTATTGAGACCCGCCCGCCGGTCACGCTCCCGCTGCATCAGCAGCAGGCGGACAACCGCCTGCGTGCCGCTGAGCAGCACCTCATGCTTCTCGAGATCGTATCTGTCCTCAAGGCTGACGGCCGCGAGGGTCATAAGCGATTCTCCGCAACCCGCCGTACCTCGCCCGCATTTGAGGACGACCGCACCGCGAAGGTCAACTGGGCTTGCGCACGCTGCGGCTGCACCGTCCATTTGCGCCCGCCGCGCGGAGGGAGGCCGAAGACGCCGGTTTTTTGCCGCGTTTGTGCGAGATCAAGGCAAAAGTCCCCGCACCCGGGCCTGGCATTGTGCGGCGGTTGAGCGACTTGCCAACGCCGTGCAGTCATCGCAGTTTCATATCGGGTACAGCCGACGATAACGGCAACCAGGGGACGCTCTCAATGCAGGTATTACTGCGCATGAGCAGTGCTATCGACCGAGGCACTGCGATCATCGGACGTCTGGTGACATGGCTGATCTTGCTGTCCGTCCTGGTCAGCGCCGGCAACGCCACGTCGCGAAAGCTGTTGTCGATCTCCTCGAACGGCTGGCTGGAGCTGCAGTGGTACCTGTTCGGTGCCGCCTACCTGCTGGCGGCCGCCTACACGCTGCAGCGCGGCGAACACATCCGCATCGACATCGTCTCCAACCTGCTGCCCAAGGCGGTCCGTAACTGGATCGACCTGTTCGGGCACGTCTTCATCCTGCTGCCGCTTACCCTGATCATGATCCGCGAGACCTGGCCGACGATGGCACGGTCCTTCGCCCTCGGCGAAACCTCGAGCAACTTCGGCGGGCTCATCATCTGGCCGGCCAAGGCCTTCATTCTGGCCGGCTTCGTGCTGCTGCTGATCCAGGGGATATCAGAGATCATCAAGCGCATCGCCGTCATGCGTGGCCTGATCGTCGAACCCGACGCCTCCGCTTCCTCCCACACGCCGATCGAGTAGGGGGGCCGCATCGTGATCGAATTCGTCATCGCCAATATGGCGCCGCTGATGTTCGCATCGCTGGTCGTCGTCCTTCTGCTCGGCTACCCGGTCGCCTTCTCCCTCGCCTTCGTCGGCCTCGGCTGGGGCGTCATCGGCATCGAGCTCGGCTTGTTCCAGCCGACGCTGTTCCAGGCGCTTCCCGAGCGTGTCTTCGGGGTGATGAGCAACGAGACGCTGCTTGCCATCCCCTTCTTCACCTTCATGGG
>JAGRKR010000504.1 GCA_020442225.1 Hyphomicrobiaceae bacterium
AAGCCCGCGCCCGAGGCCAAGCCCACGCCGGGCGACACCCCCACCCCCGACGACAGCCAGCGCGCCCAGGGCATCCTGTTGCCCGGACAGATCGTCGTCACCGGTTTCTCCGGCACCAGCGTGCTGCCGACCGTCGGCGACATCAGCGCCAGAAGCGCGGTCCGAAGCGATCAGGCCGCGATCAATCCCGACGGCGCCACGCTGCGCGTCTTCGACGTCTCGGGCGTAACACCGGCCCGCCTCGGCGCGCGCCAGGGCGCTGTCGAGGTCATGTCCGTAACCGCCCGTCAGATCGGGCAGGTCTTCGGCGTGACCATGGACGATTTTGCGCTCGCCGATGGCCGGCCCGTGCCGAACATCTACGTGGCGGCGACCTCGGCCTATGGCCTGCATCTCGTCGTGCCCGGTCCGGACGGTCGTCCCCGCCGCGTCTTCAAGGGCCAGCCCGGCGCCACCTTCATGGAGGGTCTGTTCGGCTCCGAGCCCGGCGGGCCCGGCACGATCTGGAAGATCGACGGCGTCACCGGCACGGTCACGCCGTTCGCCGACGTGCGTAGCGCCAATCAACCGAACAGCGGCCCCGGCCTCGGCAACCTCACCTTCGATCCCGCGAGCAAGCAGCTGTTCGTCTCTGACCTCGACACCGGCCTGATCCACCGCTTCGACCTCGCCGGCCAGGACCTCGGCACCTTCGATCACGGCGTTGCCGGCAGGCCCGCCGCCGGCCTCGAGGCGCTGCCCGACGATCCCGTCGACCGCGCCGACATCTCTTCGCCGGGCTTCGATACCGCCGATCCCGCGACCTGGGGCCTGACGCACCCGTCGCGGCGCACCTGGGGCCTCGCGGTGTTTGCCGGCCGCCTCTACTACTCGGTCGCCGAGGGGCCGGAGGTCTGGTCGGTCGAGATCAAGCAGGACGGCAGCTTCGGCGCCGCACGGCGCGAGTTGGCGCTGGACAAGGGCAGCGAGCCCTTTGAGATCTCCGACATCCAGTTCTCGGCCAAGGGTGAGTTGTTCATCGCCCAGCGGCCGCCCGTCTCGGGCGCCGCCGACTTCGTCTCGCTGGTCGCGCCGGGCTCGGGGCGCGTGCTGCGCTTCAAGCTTGCATCAGCGCCCGGTGACGGAGCCAGCCCCCGCTGGGTCCCGAGCGCGGAGGAATATGCCGTTGGTCAGCGCGGCGAGCATCGCTTCACGTCTGGCGGCATTGCGCTCAACTATGCCCACAAGCCCGAGGGCGGTCTCGACTACGAGCGTTGCGAAGCGACGCTGTGGACCACCGGCGACTCGCTGGCCCAGGCCACGGTTCTGCCCGAGGCCCGCGTCTTCAAGGCGAGCACCGGCGGCGACGACGTCTCGCGCTTCGGCCTGACCGGCATGATCGACGGCGTCCAGGGCATGCCGATCGACCTCGTGCGCCCTGCCAACGTGCCGCCGCAGAACGCCCGCTTCGTCGACTTCGACGGTCTCTATGTCGATCTGGGCGTGCGCGGTCACCTCGGCGCCGTGCGTGCGCTGCAGAAGTGCAAGGGCGGCGACGCCTGGCAGCCGAAGCGGCCCGCCGGGTGGTGGTTGCCGACCTACGGGACGCGTCCTGACCTGAAGCTCGGCGCGGACCTGCAGTTGGAGAAGCGCCCGGTCGGCGTCTGCGTCCGCGGCGGCATCTGCGAGTTCGAGCTGCGCGTGTTCAACAAGGCCAAGACCCCCTTCGTGGGCCCGATCCTGATCCGCGACACGATGGCGGCGGCCGGCGCGCTGCTCACCGCCACCAACCCCTCTCCGTGGTCGTGCACACAGGCGGGTCCGCAGGTCTCCTGCCACCGCCCGTCCCTGCTGCTCGACCCCGGCCGCAGCATCTCGGTCCGGCTGTCGTTCCGCGTGCCGGCCGGCTGGACCGAGCAACGGTTCGAGAACTGCGCCGCGCTGAACTGGCTCGGCAGCGCTTCGCCGGACGTGCGCATCCGCACGGTCGCGTTCGAGTTGTCGCGTCTCGGCTACTACGCCGGTCCGTCGGTCACCGCCATGAGCCCGGCGCTCGAGGCCGCCATCAAGGCCTACCAGCGTGACGCCGGCATCCGCGAGACTGGTGTCGTCGATATGGGACTCGTCGATCTCATGTTCGGCAAGGGCGCCGCCCGCAATGGCGACGGCGATCCCACCAACGACGAGGACTGCGGTGTGCATCGCCTCGCCGCTCCGGTCGCGGCCGCCAAGCCGCCGGCTCCCATGAAGCTGCTGCCGGCGACGACCATCCTGCCGCGACTGGCGCCGCCGCGTCCGGTGATCGAGCAGATCGTGCGGAGTTGCCCGATCGGCACGATGCCGCGTGGAGGCCGTTGCGTGCGCATCTGCGCAGCGGGCTACTCGCTCATCGACGGCCGCTGCCGGCCGCGCTGCTCCGGCGGACGTGTCTACGCCGGCGGAAGCTGCGTCTGCCCACGCGGCACCTCGTTCAACCGCGGCATCTGGGCTTGCGTCCCGCAAGGCTCGCGCTGCCCGAGCGGTCTGGTCTCGCGTGACGGCAGCTGCGTGTGTCCGTCCCCGCTCCGCTGGAGCTCGGCGCGGCAGGCCTGCGTGCCCGTCCTGGTGGAGTGCCCGGCGTTCTTCGTGCGGCAGTTCGGGACCTGCGTTCCCATCGTGAAGGTCGGCTTCTGCCCGATCGGCTACGTCCGCCGTGCCGGCCACTGCCAGCGCGTGATCGATGTCGGCGCCTGCCCGCCCGGCCATAACCGCCGCCACGGCAAGTGCGTGCTGGTCTTCGATCCCAAGCGTTGCCCGTTCGGCCAGGTGAACCGTGGCGGAAGCTGCGTGTCGCTGATCAAGGTGACGCACTGCCCGATCGGTCAAGTGCGTCGCGGCTCGGGCTGCGCCCCGATCTTCGGCGGCGCCTGCCCGGGAGGCTTTGCCCGCAGGGGCGGACGCTGCGCGCCGATCAAGATCAAGGTCCCCGGCAAGATCCTGCCGCGCCCCCCAATCAAGGTGTTGCCGAAGCCGCCCATCAAGGTGCTCCCCAAACCGCCGGTGAAGGTCGTGCCCAAGGTGCCGGTAAAGGTGAAGCCGATCCTGAAGACCAAGCCGAAGATCCACCCGCGCATCCTCAAGCGGTCCAAGGTCACCCCGCGCATCATCAAGCGACCAAAAGTGAGCCCGCGCATCCTGAAGCGGCAGAGGGTGAACCCGCGTATCCTGAAGCGGCAGAAGGTGACCCCGAGGGTCCTGAAACGCCAGAGGGTCACGCCACGGGTCCTCAAGCGGCCCACCACCCGAAGCCGCATTCGGCAGAGGCCGACCCTCAAGGTCCGCCCGCGCATCACGCCGAGGCGTCCGGTGATCCGCTCGATGCCCAAGATCAGGCCGCGGATCGCACCACGGGTCTTCATGCGCCGCCGCTGACCGGCGTTCGACACGACATCGACCGCACGCCACTCGAGCCGGCCGCTTCCCTGAAGCGGCCGGTTCTGCTTTGGCGGATCGTCGGGGGCGCGGCCTCACGTCGGCTCATCGCTCGCGGGAGGCTGTGACGTCCTGGGCAGACACGGGATCGTCACGGCGATACCCCGCCGCATGCCGCCTCGCAGCGCCACGGTTCGCCTCACGCTCTGGAGGGCCTTTCAGTGCTCGCCGATGAGCAGCGGGCGCAGCGTACGCGGCAGACGCCGCCGGGGCTCGGGGGCCGCGAGGATGGGGCGGAGAATGCGCGGGCTGCGGCGCAACGGCAGCAGCGGCACGAGCGCGCGCGCCGCACGACGCGCGGGGGCTGCAAGCTGCAACGGCGCTGGCGCCAGGACCCGGGCCATGCGCCGGGACGGGGGCAGCACCAGCACCGGATCGAGGATCGGCTCATCGCGCCTCGGCGACCACTGCGCGGCCTGCCGTCCGGCCACGGCGACCAGTCCCCAGACCAGCGACAGGAGGACGAAGACGTGCCCCCAGTGATAAGGATCGACGAGGACGCCTTCCGCGGGATGGCC
>JAGRKR010000505.1 GCA_020442225.1 Hyphomicrobiaceae bacterium
GGCAATCCGGGACCCGGCGGCTGGGGTGCGGTGCTGCGCTGGCGCGATCACGAGCGCGAGCTCTCCGGCCACGAGCCGGCGACGACCAACAACCGCATGGAGCTGATGGCCGCCATCGCCGCGCTCGAGACGGACAAGCGGCCGTGCCCGGTCGATCTCTTCACGGACTCGGCCTATCTGCGCAACGGCATCACGGCGTGGATCGCGGGCTGGAAGCGCAACGGTTGGCGCACCGCCGACAAGAAGCCCGTCAAGAATGTCGATCTGTGGCAGCGCCTCGAGGAGGCGCGCGCGCCTCATCAGGTCGAGTGGCACTGGCTCAAGGGGCATGCAGGCCACGAGGAGAACGAGCGCGCCGACGAGCTCGCACGTGCCGCCGTCAAGGCGCTCCGGACGGGCGGCGGCACTTGAGCGGCAGCCTGCTCGCGCCTACTGGCAACGGGAGAACCCGCACGTCCGGCAGACGAGACAGCCCTCGACGTGGATCAGGTCCTGCGAGGCACAGCGGGGACACACGCCCCTGACGCGATGCCCGCTCGCAGCCGGCGGATGGCGTGTCGGCTCTCTGAGCGGCCCCGCGCCTGGCATCGGCTCGCTGACCTCGACCTCGAGCCTGTCCACAACCGCCGACGCGCCCGCGTCCGCCCGCATGGGCAGCGCCTCGCCGTCCAGGAAGCCCGTGCGGCGCATGTGGCGCTCGACGATCTCGCCGATGGCCGCCAGCAGGCTTGGCACATAGCGCCCGCCGAGCCAGTGACCGCCTCGAGGATCGAAGACGGCCTTGAGCTCCTCGACCACGAAGGAGACATCGCCGCCCCGGCGGAACACGGCGGAGATCATGCGCGTCAACGCCACCGTCCAGGCGTAATGCTCGAGGTTCTTGGAGTTGATGAAGATCTCGAAGGGGCGGCGCCGTCCGTCGTGTTCGATATCGTTGATGGTGACGTAGAGCGCGTGCTCGGAGTCCGGCCAGCGCAGCTTGTAGGTGAAGCCGGAGAGCACCGGCTGGCGCGCGATGGGCCCCGCCTCGACGAGCGCCTGTCGCGCGCGCGGCATCGCCCCGTCGGCAGGGGACGCCTGGGCCGCCGGCTCGGCGGACTGCGTCAGCACGGCGCCGGTGACCGCATTGGGGCGGAACGTCGTGCAGCCCTTGAGCCCACGATCGAAGGCTTCGATATAGAGCTTCTCGAATGCTGCGAACTCCATGTCCTCGGGGCAGTTGATCGTCTTCGAGATGGCGCTGTCGACGTGCGGCTGCAGCGCCGACATCATGTCGAGGTGCGCCTCTGGCGCGATGCGGCCGGCAGTGACGAACGCATCCGGCAAGCCGGCAGCGCCGCCATGCTGGGCGCGATAGAGCGCATAAGCGAAGTCCGCGACCGTCTCGGTGTGCGATGAGCCGTCGGCGGCCAGCAGGCGGCGCTCGTAGTTGAAATCGAATACGGGCTCGATGCCGCTCGAGACGTTGCCGGCGAGCAGCGAGATGGTGCCGGTCGGTGCGATCGACGTGAGCAGCCCGTTGCGGATGCCGTGACGGGCGACATCGCGCCTGATGCCGGCTGGTAGCGCGCCGACGCCGGGCGCACCCAGGAACGCCGCCTCGTCGTAGAGTGGAAAGCTGCCCTTCTCGGCTGCGAGTTCGACGCTCGCCGCGTAGGCCGCCTGCTTGATGCGCCGCATCCATCCGGCGGCGGCCGACGTGCCGGCGGCGCTGTCGTATCTGAGGCCGAGCATGATCAGCGCATCGGCAAGGCCTGTGAGGCCGAGGCCGAGACGACGCTTCTGGCGGGCCTCACGGCGCTGCGCCGGCAGGGGATAGCCGGATACGTCGACGACGTCGTCGAGGAAGCGCACCGCCACGGCGACGAGCGCGTCGAGGCGCGCCTCGTCAAGGCTGGCCTTCGCGGTGAAGGGATGGCGTACGAGGCTCGCGAGATTGATCGAGCCGAGCAGGCACGCCCCATAGGGCGGCAGCGGTTGCTCG
>JAGRKR010000506.1 GCA_020442225.1 Hyphomicrobiaceae bacterium
AGGCGCACACTCCGGCCGAGGTGCCGGACATGCTGCGACGGCTGGACATGGCCGTGAAGGCCGGGCTGCATGCTGCGGGATACCTCTCCTACGAGCTCGGCTATGCACTCGAGCCGCGGCTCGCACCCCTGATGCCCGCCTCGCGTCGTCTGCCGCTGCTGTGGCTCGGCCTGTTCCGCAGTGTCCGCCACCTCGCGCCGGCGGAGACAGAGGCTTGGCTCGCCGAAAGGGACGCAGGCGGGGCGTGCGCGCTCCGCGACGTGCGTCTCGACGTGGACGAGGCCGGCTATCTCGACCGCTTCGACGTCGTCAAGGAGAAGATCGCGGCAGGCGACATCTACCAGTTGAACCTGACCCTCAAGGCTCGCTTCCAGCTCGACGGCTCGCCCGTGGCGCTCTATCGGGAGCTGCGCCGCAAGCAGCGGGTCGCGCACGGCGCTTTGATATCGACCAGCGATGTCACGCTGGTCTCCCTGTCGCCCGAGCTCTTCGTCAAGGTCTCGGACCGCACGATCGAGACGCGCCCCATGAAGGGCACGGCGCCACGTGCCGGCACGCCCGACGCCGATGCCGAGGCGCGCGCGGTGCTGCGGCGAGATCCCAAGCAGCGTGCCGAGAACCTGATGATCGTCGACCTCATGCGCAACGACATCGGCCGCATCGCCGAGGTCGGCAGCGTCCACGTGAGCGAGCTGTTCACCGTAGAAACCTACCGCACGCTGCATCAGATGACCTCCAACGTGCGGGCGAGGTTGTCGGCGGGCGTCGGGCCGTCGCAGCTCATCGAGGCGCTGTTTCCGGCGGGCTCCATCACGGGCACGCCCAAGATCCGCGCCATGGAGCTCATTCGCGAGCTGGAGCCGGGGCCGCGCGAGGTCTATACAGGCTCCATCGGTGCTTTCATGGCCGACGGCAGCGTAGCGCTCAACGTGGCCATCCGCACGGCCGTGATTCATGGCGACGGCGCGGGTGAGATGGGGATCGGCTCCGGCCTCGTTGCGGACTCCGTCGGCCTGCAGGAGTTTGCCGAATGCAAGCTCAAGATGAGGTTCCTGGTGGATCCGGCCGCGCCGTTCCAATTGATCGAGACGCTGCTCTACGACGGGCGTGCCGGGTACTGGCTGCTCCAGCGCCACCTCGACAGGCTTGCCGCATCGGCGGCCTATTTCGACTTCCCCTGCGACCTCGATGACGTTCGGGCGCGGCTCACTCAGGCGGTGGCGACGGCGCTCGAGGCGCGCCTGCGGGTGCGGCTGCTGCTGCACGAAGACGGGACGGTCACGGTGACGACGGCCCCGCAGCCGGCGCCCGCGGGCGAGGCCGTGATGCGCTACGTCGTGTCGCCGACGCCCGTCTCGTCCGCCGATCCGTTCCTCTTCCACAAGACGACTAGGCGTCAGCTCTACGACAGCGAGCATGCCATCTACGCGGCGAGCCACGGCGCCGATGAGGTCGTCTACCTGAATGAGCGTGGCGAGTTGGCCGAGGGCAGCCGCACGAACATCTTCGTCATGAGGGACGGCGTGCTGCTGACGCCGCCGCTTTCAGCGGGATTGCTGCCCGGCACGCTGCGGTCCGAGTTGCTTGCCAGCGGCACGGCCGTCGAGGCCACGCTGACCCCCGACATGCTGGCGACGGCCGCTGCCGTCTATCTCGGAAACTCCGTGCGCGGCCTCGTGCGCGCCGAGCCGATCCAGGCGCCGCCGCGCTCAGCGTCGGCGTAGCCGCGCCACGCCTGCCTTGTGCCTCCGCGTGTTGCGGCGCAGTATCGGGCGCAGACGGCCGGGCGGTGGCATGGGCCACCCGCTCGGGAGATCCCGCACTCAGACGGAAAAGGTGTCGTCATGTCGCTGAAGGACAAAGTCGCGGTCATCACAGGTTCCACGTCGGGCATCGGGCTGGCGATCGCCGAGGGCCTCGCCAAGGCCGGCGCGCACGTCGTCCTCAACGGGCTCGGTTCGGAAGCCGACATCAAGGCGGCCGTCGCCAGGGTTGCGACGCACGGCACGCGTGTCAGCTACGACCCGGCCAACATGCTCCGCCACAATCAGATCGCCGACATGATCGAGAAGGCCGAAAGCGAGCTCGGCTCCGTCGACATCCTCGTCAACAATGCCGGCATTCAGCACGTGGCGCCGGTCGAGGAGTTCCCCATCGAGAAGTGGGACGCCGTCATCGCCATCAACCTGTCGTCGTCCTTTCACACGGTCAGGGCGGCCATTCCCGGCATGAAGCGGCGCAAGTGGGGACGCATCGTCAACATCTGCTCGGCGCATTCGCTCGTCGCCTCGCCCTTCAAGTCCGCCTACATCGCCGCCAAGCACGGCCTGGCGGGGTTCACGAAAACGGTGGCGCTCGAGCTCGCCGAGCACGGCATCACGGCCAACGGCATCTCGCCGGGCTTCGTGTGGACTCCGCTGGTCGCCAACCAGGTCGCCGACATGGCGCGCGTCAACAACATGAGCGAGGAGGCCGTCAAGCGCGACATCATGCTGGCCGGCCAGCCGACCAAGCAGTTCGTCACTGTCGAGCAGGTGGCCGCGCTCGCCGTTTTCCTCTCGAGCGAGGAGGCGGCGTCAATTACGGGGGCGAACTACTCGATCGACGGAGGGTGGACGGCGCGATGAAGGCGAAGCCCAGGGGCGCGACAGCGAAAAAGAAAGCGGCGCCCGCGAAGAGGCCACCCACCGCGACAGCGGGCCAGCCGCAGACGGCGCGCAAGCGCATCAACGTGGCATTGCAGGGTGGCGGCGCGCACGGGGCGTTCTCGTGGGGCGTGCTCGACGCGATCCTGGCGGACGAGCGGCTCGAGATCGAGGCCATCTCGGGCACCAGCGCCGGTGCGATGAGCGCCGTCGTCGTCGCCGAAGGGCTGGCCGCGGGCGGGCGCGAGCAGGCCCGCGAGAAGCTCGAACGATTCTGGCACGCCGTCAGCCGTCAGGCGCTGTTCGGGGTGATCCAGCGCACGCCTCTGGACATCCTGCGCTCCAATTGGAGTCTCGACTCCAATCCGCTGTTCCTCACCTGGGACATGGCGATGCGGGTCGTCTCGCCCTACCAGCTCAATCCGCTCAATATCAACCCGCTGCGACGCATCCTCGAAGAGGAGGTCGATTTCGCTCGCGTGCACACGTGCGCGACGATGCAGCTCTTCATCTCGGCCACCAACGTCCATTCGGGCCAGGTACGCATTTTCACGGGCGATGAGGTGACGCTCGAGGCGGTCCTCGCCTCGGCCTGCCTGCCCGAGCTGTTCCAGGCCGTCGAGATCGACGGCGAGCCCTATTGGGACGGCGGCTTCATGGGCAACCCGGTGCTCTTCCCGTTCGTGAAGCACTGCCATGCGCCCGACGTGCTGATCGTTCAGGTCAATCCGATCCGCCGCGCCGCGACGCCGACCACGGCCCGCGAAATCCACAATCGGGTCAGTGAGATCGCGGCGAACTCCTCCCTGGTGCACGAGCTCTTGCGGGTCGAGCTGGTCAATCGTGGTCTCGAGCGTGGCGATTTCAAGGGGCGCGGCTACCGCCCGATATTCCTCCATCGCGTCGGTGGCGGCGGTGAGCTGGCGGAGCTGTCCGCCTCGAGCAAGCTCAATCCGGAGTGGCTGTTCCTCACGCATCTGCGCGATCTCGGACGGCAGGCGGCGACGGCCTGGCTCGAGCAGTCGTTCGACAGGATCGGCCGCGAGAGCACGCTGGTGCTCGACAGCGTGAACGACCCGAAGGGCGGGCCGGCGGCGGCGCCCGAGAGCCCCAAAGAGAAGCGCAAGCGTGGCGCCAAAACCGCCGCCCGCTAAGCGAAAGGGGCTCCAACTGGCGCCCCTCAGGCTTGTTCTGCAAGATGAACGGGACCGTAGTGTCCGACCTCAGCCCTTCGGATGGAAGGCGCTGTCGACGAGATCCTGGCCGAAGGCCGGCGGGGCCTTGCCGGTGGTCGCGTAGACGTAGACGCCGGTCCGGAAGATGGCGCCGAGCGTGCCGAACACGATGCTGACGGCGAGGATGTAGAGGAAGGCCACGCCGAAGAGCGCCACGGTGCCCGCGCCAATCGACCCGGCACTTGCTGCGGCCAGCATGAGGAGGCCGACGGCCGGCAGGATGAACAGGGCAGCAATGATTCCCATGCCGCCTTCGCCGGCGACCGCCTCACCCCACGTCTTGCGCAGGATCTCGCCGGAGCGCTTGATGGCGGTGACAGGCCCGACACGCTCGACGACCAGCACAGGCACGACGAAGTAGGTGGCGATGGCCCAGGCCATGCCGAGCAGACCGCCGAGCAGGTCGCCGATGAACCCGAGGCGCTCCTTAAGTGCCTGCTGGATCATGTTGAGCAGGAGGCCGACCGTCGAGGCGACCAGGGCCCAGCCCAGGATCTGCGGCAGGCGGCTCATGGCCACGCTCATGCCCTTGCGCAGCGACGGCTCGCGCCCGGCGAGCGCCTCGAGCGCACAGAAGGCGAGCGCCGAATTGAAGAAGATCGCGACGAAGAAGCAGATGAAATAGAACACGAACAGCACAGCCATGAGTCCATACTGACCGAACTCACGGAAGAGGTGCTCGATCTCGAGACCGAACTTTTGGGAGAATACTCCGAAGGAGCCGAGGAAGGTCGCAGCGATAGCCAGTATGGCTATGCCCGACGCGATGGGGAAGACAAGCAATTTGGGGTGCTGCTTCAGCACGGACCAGCTTCCCTTGACCATTGCCCAGCCGCGCCAGAGACGATCCAACATTTCCACCCTCCATCAATCGTAGGCCCAGGCACGACCCAACAGCAGCCGTGCGAACAAATCAGAACGACGTTCATATGGGATGTGCTCCTATCCTGAAGCTAGAGGGCAAAAGCAAAAAAACCGATTACTGATGCTCTTTTGCCTCAGGCGCGCGGCACAAATCTCGAGGGTCTCGCCGCTTCAGGGCGCGTATCGCACGGGCAAGAGTCCCGGCCGGCACTGTCGATCGCGCTCTAGGACTTCTTCCTGAACGCATCGAGGCTGACGACCTCGGCGGACGGGCGCTGCTCGGTGGCGTCGGCGGAGTCGTCTGCTGCTTCCTTGTGGTCGGCAGCCTCCTTGCTGGGCTCCGGCTCGGGGGCCTTGCGGCCCGCCTCGGCAGGCGTCTCGGCAGCGGAATCCGCCTTGCGCCGCGGTCGCGCCGATGCGCCAGCCGTCGGAGCGGCCTCGGGCTTCGCGTCCTTGGGGGCGGAGGCCGGCCGCGGCGCATCCCCGGGCACCTCGGTTGTGGCGTCTTCGTCCTTGGATTTCAGTCGCTCGCGCAGCGGTGCGCGTTCGTTCGTGTTGCCGCCGCGCGGCCGCGCCGGCTTTTCGGGCGCACGTTTTGGGCCGTCGATCCGGCGCTCGCCGGGCGCGCGGCCGCCTTTCGCCTCACCCGGCACGGCAGGCGCGGTTGCCGGATCGAGTGTCGGCGCGCCGGTCTGCTCCTGCGCGAGGAGCGCCTCGAGCGGCAACACGAACGGCACGCTCGGGTCGAGAAATACGCGTATGGCGGCGTAGGGGATGGCGAGCCGCTCGGGGATGCCGTCGAAGGTCAGCTTGACCTCGAAGCGGTCGTCGCCGACGACCAGATCCCAGAAGCGATGCTGGAGGACGATGGTCATCTCGTCCGGGTACTGCTGGCGCAGTCGCTTGGAGAGCGCGACGCCCGGCGCCCCCGTGCGGAACGAGATGAAGAAATGATGGTCGCCCGGCAGTCCGCTCTTGGCGATGCGCGAAAGAACGGTGCGCACGAGGCCATACCAGACCTCGCGCGTCAGGGCGACATAGTCGATCAAGGGCCCAGACGTCATGCTTCGGAAGCGCTTCCCCCAGGATCCTGCCAAGTTCAGCGGCAGGGAAGTGGAGGGCTTCTGTTGCCCGGTGCCCTCCGAAACCGCGCCTGCCGTGGCTAGACGACAGGGCTTGAGTTCAGGCTTTCGCGCCGCTTACGCAGCGAGAGCAGCCTCAGCATAGTTGTCGTTGGCAACTATTCTGGTGGCCCGATGACGGCGGAACCATGCCGAGCGAAAGCGCGCCCTTTACACCCTCGTCGATCCTATTTCGCCCCCATCAGATGCCGCCGCAGCACAGCGGCATGTGGTGGAGGCGCCGGGTACCGCCCCCGGGTCCGATGGGCTTATTCCGACGACCGTTTATCGCCATAGTCGGACGAATCCGACCCGGGGAATATAGGGGCAACCGCCGGCAATTGAAAGATCTGAGGTCGCTCCTGTGCGCCGGGCCGCCAAACGGCCGGAGTAGGGGCTGGGGCTGCGGCTCTGGGCGGGGGCGGCGGACGTGAGCCGCCTCACTCGCCCTCCGTGCCGATGTGGATGACCCGGCCGCAGTGCTTGCAGTGGACGGCGTCCGGA
>JAGRKR010000051.1 GCA_020442225.1 Hyphomicrobiaceae bacterium
GTGGTTGCTTCGTTCACGTATGTGACGGCGCAGATCAACGCCACCGGCACGATCGCCTCGCGCGCACTCGGCATCCCCTTCACCTGGGGCATCTGGTTCGGCCTTCTCGGCATCCTGCTCTGCTCGATGCTCGGCGGCATGCGGGCCGTGACCTGGACCCAGGTGGCGCAGTACATCGTGCTGATCATCGCCTACCTCGTGCCGGTCATCTGGATGTCCAACAAGCAGGGCTTCGGCATCATCCCGCACTTCTCGTACGGCGATGCCATCAACAAGCTCGTGGCTCTGGAGCAGGCGGCAAAGGTCGGCATATTGAAGCCGCCGCAGGCCGTCCCAGGCGTGTCGGCGCTCGTGACGCCGCACAACGCACCGGGCGCGGACTTCATCTCGCAGTGGAAGTTCGTGACGCTGGTGGCCTGCATGATGTGCGGCACGGCCTCGCTGCCCCACATCCTCATGCGCTACTTCACGACACCGTCCGTGCGTGACGCGCGCAAGTCGGTGGCGTGGTCGCTGTTCTTCATCTTCCTGCTGTACTTCACGGCGCCGGCGCTCGCCACGCTCACCAAGCTGCAGCTTCTCGACCCGAGCCTGGCGACCAGCGTCATCGGCAAAAAGATCGCCGATGTGCAGGCGCTCGAGTGGGTGAAGAACTGGAGCGCGGTGGGCTACCTCAAGGTGGTCGACTTCAACAAGGACGGCATCCTGCAGATCAACGAGTTCTTCATGCGGCCGGACATCGTCGTGCTGGCCACGCCTGAGATCGCCGGTCTGCCCTACGTCATCTCCGGCCTCGTGGCCGCAGGTGGCATGGCGGCCGCCATGTCGACGGCCGACGGTCTGCTGCTCGCCATCGCCAATGCGCTCAGCCACGATCTCTACTACAAGATCATCGACCCGAAGGCGGACACCCGCACTCGGCTGGTCGTGGCCCGCGTGCTGCTGATCATAATCGGTGCGGCGGCGGCCGGCGTGGCCTCGCTGAGACTGACGGGCATCCTCGGAGCCGTCGCCTGGGCGTTCTGCTTCGCCTGCTCGGGGCTCTTCTTCCCGCTCGTGCTCGGCGTCTGGTGGAAGAGGGCGAACACCGCGGGCGCTCTTGCCGGCATGATCTGCGGCTTCGTGGCGGGTTCGGCCTACCTCTACTGGGTGTTCGCGCTCGGCGGCACGCAGCTTTGGGGCATGGACCACCTCCGCTTCGGCATCGTCGGCATGGCGGTGAGCCTGGTGGCGATGGTCGTCGTCACGCTGATCACCCCGGCCCCGAACGAGGAGACGCAGCGCATGGTCGACGAGGTTCGCGTGCCGACAGGCGAGTCGATCCTCTCGCAATCGCACTGACATCTACGGATGCACATCGAACGGGGGCAGGGCGCAAGCCTTGCCCCCGTTCCCTTGTGAAGGCAAGATGCGCTCGCCGGCACGGGTGGCGGCTTGGCAGAAGGGGCCTCTAGGCAATATGGCGACCGGCATTCCGTTCTGGGCGATCCTGATCGACTACGTGCTCGGCGTCATCATGTGGACGCTGATAGGCCGGGCGGCCATGGGCCTGTTCCTGCCGGCCAGCTCGCCATTTTTCTTCAATCGCTTCTTCGTCACCGTCACGGACCCGCTGATCCGGATCTTCCGGCCGGTCACGCCGAGTTTTCTCATCGACCTGATGGTGCCGCTCTACGTCGCCTGGTTCTTCTTCATGATCCGCTTCTATCTGATGCCCTGGCTGCTCGGCTATTCGGTCATGGGCATGCTGTCGTTCCCGCTCGAAGGCGAAATCGCCGAGTTCCTCTACCGGTTCGGAAAATAGCCGGCCGGAGCTGGATCGGCTGGGACAGGGCGGCATTTGCGCTTCCATCCCGGCCCCTGGCACCCTAGCGTCGGCGACCGGCCCGCCTGGAGCCTCAGGGCCATCACACGACGAGACGTTGGCCCATGAACGATACCACTCCCTATGACGTGCTGGTGATCGGCGGCGGCATCAACGGCGCGGGTATCGCCCGGGACGCCGCCGGACGCGGCTATCGCGTCCTGCTGGCCGAGCAGGGCGACCTCGCCGGCGCAACTTCGTCGGCCAGCACCAAGCTCATCCACGGCGGGCTGCGCTA